>JAFTPH010000039.1 GCA_017463365.1 Bacilli bacterium | reverse complement strand
TATTCCCTTGTGAACCATCTTCGCCATTAAATACTGGAAGATTATTAGTGCTACAAGTTTCTCCTTCATCATTTTCATCACCAACTCCTAAAGTTGTATTCCCTTGTGAACCATCTTCGCCATTAAATACTGGAAGATTATCCAATCCTGAAGCTGCGCTTACAGTTAGATTACTATTAAAGCACAAACAACATACAAACATTAATAACATCACTAAACTAATAAATACTTTTCTTTTCATAATTTTTTCCTTTCTTTTTGTATATCGTATTTCATATACACCAACATTATACTAATTTAAAAATATAGTGTCAAATCGACTTCGTCGAAAAAGTGTGGCGGAAATATGGTCTGCAAAAAAAAAAAAAAAAAAGACCGCCACTTTAAAGTGGCGGAATGTTATTAAATAAGGAAATCAACTTATTTGCGTTCTTTTTAATGCTGAAACAACAATTTCAGTCAAAATTCCGATATCAAGCTTATTTAATATCTTTCTTTCATCATTTTTCAAGAAATTATTAATTACTTCTAGATTGCTTTTTCCTGAATTTGTCATCATTTCATAATATGATTTGTATAATTTTTCATATTCAACAGTATCTACTTTATACTTTGCAACGAGTAAACAACATAATTCAGTCAATGAAATATTTTGCTGTTCTAGAATCAAATCAGATATATATTTATATTTACCTAACGGCAAACAACATATTGCTAAATTTTTGATAGTATGATTATATTCATATTCTGTCTCTACAAAAGATTGTAATGTTAATAATTGCATAGAAGCCAAATCAAAACATTCTTGGTAACTATGAATAGAATTAAGACAATGCATCATTTTTACATTTAAATATAACAACCTTTTATAATTTTTTTCTCTAACTAAAACATCTTCTGCTTTTTTTGCAATAAATAGACTTTCAACATAACGTTCATCATTGCATAACCTAGATGATAAAGAATAATAAGCTAAACTATTTTTATATGTCTTCATCATGATTTCTTCTGGAATACTTGATTCAAATGTAAGCGCTAAAATATCCACGATTTCTAATAAATCCTCATTAAAAAATATTAGATATTTTTTTATTTCGTTATATAAATTTAAGTTTTTTTCTTTATATTCCCACGTATCAATTTTTGCATTTGCTAACAAGAATAGTTTTAATAATATTAATATAGGTTTAATTATATAGTTTTGTTCAATTAAATTATTAATTGTTTCTAAATCTTTATCAAAATGCTTGAAAATTTTATAGTACATATTAAAATATATTCTGTTAAATAATTCTTCCACTTCGGTAATAAATATAGTTGATGCTTTTTTATATCCCAACGCATTACATAATTGATCTATAATCTTATCACCAATGTTTTGTTCAATAGTTCTTGCTTTTCTATATGAACTTGGAGAAATACCTACATCTTTTAAGAATGCTTCCTTATTTATATTTAAGTCTTTTAATAAAATATCAAATATTTGAAAATATTGTTTGCTTTCTTTATATATGGATAGATTAATTTTAAACATTTTAACTCCTACTAAATATTAATATAGCATAATTTTAACATATCGATACTCTTTTTTCAAGAATAAAACATAAAAGTTTTCAATAACAACACATAAAGCATACCTTTTTAAGTATAAAAATTAATTTAAATATTTTCGAAGTTATTTAAATTAATATAAATGATAATTAAACTTCTCCACTATTTATCATATTATATAATCGATTTATTTTATCTAAAACAATCTTTTTGGCATCATATGTAACTAAAATATTATAATTTTTCAGAAATTCATATTCTAATATTAATTCATCTATCAAGTTATTTAAATTATTATAAACTGCATATTGTAATTCTTCATCATTTAAATATCTAGTCTTTAAGATATCTCCGTTTGTCAACAAATCACAAGATAATTCATTACAATAAATTTTCGATAATTCTATATTATTAATTAATTTATATACTAATACCAAATTTTTTTTTGCATTGGTTGTTATAATATCGTTTTTAGATTCTAATAATATTTTTTCTGATAACTCTACTATATTTTTTACATATTTACTATCTTTTGTATCTATACATATTTTTGTCATTATATTTACTAATGAATTAATGATTTCAATATTATTAGGATAATCTATATATGCTTTTTGATAAAGTTCAAGAATTTTATTTAATTCATGATTTTTAACAAATTCTAATTCTTTTTTTTCTAAGTCTTTCAAATAATTATCAATTCTAATTTCAGATACACCTAATAAATCATCAACAGAAACTTCAAAAATATTTGAAAGTTTAATTAAATTAGGTATTTCAGGAAATGTTATACCTAGTTCCCATCTAGAAATTGATTTTGAAGTAGTATTCAATAATTTAGCTAAATATTCCTGTGTCATATTATTTGAAACTCTAAATTCTTTAATATTCTTACTTAAATACATGTTCAACTCCTTATATTATATTTTTTCAATCATAATTATACCATAAATTATTTTTTAAAAAAACACCACATAACGAGATAATTATTCTCATTTTTTGAGAAACATATTAATATTATTTTATTTTTTTTAAAATAGATAAATAATCATTATAATTTTTTTAATAATTAAAACATAATAAAACGTAGTCAATTCAATGACTACGTTAAAATTTTGAGTATTTAAATTATTGCTGTTTTAAATTACCATTTTCTTTTACTATAGATATGAAGATTATACTGAAACATTCTAAAATATATTAACAATCGTAAAATAATTTGAAAATAATAGTTTTATCCATAAATTTCACTTAATATATATTTCACATAATGTTTTGCAATTTTAATTCTAGTATATTTCTCAAAACCAGTAACATATGCATTTGAATTGACTTCACAAACATAAAAATCATCATTTAATTGAAAATATTGCTTGCTTTCTTTATATATTGATAAATTTATATTAAACATATTTAAATACCTCTATTATAAAATTTTCTACATCAACATTTTATCATAGTTATTACATTTAATCAATAATAAAACATAATGGAAAAGAAGATAGTAATATTATATTTAATAAAAATTTAAAAACTTTGTTACCTATATTTTTCAAACTTTTAATGACGTTATACAATATAATAATTGTTTTGTCAAATATAACTAACATAATTTTGTATGTTTTGTTATATCTATTACTAAAAGGCAACTAATATCTTACATTTTATTTTTAGATTTAAAACATTCATAGCGGTCTCTCAGTAATTTATTTGAATACTAGTTTAATCTATCCGCTATGCTTTTAACTAGAGAATAATACTCACATAAATATAGAAAGTAATTAAATTACAATATAAATCAAGAAGCATGATTATTATAAATTTATACGTTATAGTTTTTTAAAAAAAATTAGTAAAAATTTTATTGTTTTTTAGTAAAACCGCTTTACTTTATGGTTACCTATCCTAAGTTTTGCAATTAAAATACTACCCTTTTGTAATTAATATAAAAGTCAACCAAAAACATCAAATCATTTTGAAGAATAAAAAAAGTTATAACTAATTTATAATTAGTTATAACCAAATAATCTCAGCTCATTAGTATCTTTTAAATGATTTTTTCAAAAAAAGAATTACAGTACTTACATGTTACACCACAGACATTATTAGAACACAAATGATTTTTATTCTCAAACCAATAGTTTATAAATCCCTCTAAATTTGAATTTTTTATATTAATTTTTTTAGAATTATATATTTGATTAAACCATAATTCCTGTAAAGTTCCATCCCATCTTTGAGTCATATAAGCATTTACTATTTTTTCCATATATTGAATGGTACCAGTTCTACCTGTAATCTTAAAAAAGTTTATTCCTATTTTATTATACATTTTTAAATCCTCAGGCCTAATAAAATTTAGTTTTAGCCATATTAATTCATCATTTCTAAGTTTAGAGCAATAACTAAAAGGATAACCATCTAAATTATCACTATCATTTGATGTATAATCTTTTGAGTGCAGTGAATAACAATGATCTCTATATATACACCCTGATGTTGTACA
This sequence comes from Bacilli bacterium, assembly GCA_017463365.1. GTDB lineage: Bacteria > Bacillota_I > Bacilli_A > ML615J-28 > CAG-313 > HGM10611. The sequence goes on along the minus strand of JAFTPH010000039.1, from coordinate 39,720 downwards.
TATATTATCAACCCCATTACCACAGAATTCATTCACTATTAAGTTAACATCAATATCTTCTTTTTTGCAATAATCCATAGCTCTTTCTAAAAAAAGAATTTCTCTATTCTTAGAAATATTCATACAAACTCTAGAAATGTTAAAAATTTTTTTCCATATAGTTATTTGTGAAACAGATTCAAGTTTAATTATTGTACTTAATTCAATTTGAACGCTAGAGCTAATTTCCCTTATAAACTTAGCCAATATAGGCAATGATATAGTAAAAATTTTAACACCAGCATCAATTAAAAACTTTATAAATTCTTTAATTTCCTCGGTATTTTTAAATATATCTTCTTTACTTCCAATATCAGTTGAGTTTAAAGTATAATTAAAATCAACTGATATATCTTTTAACTTATTTAAATATTTCTTAAACTCGTCTCGAGAAATGTCCGGAACTCTGTCTTTAGGTCTAGCAGATAGATAGCTGAGTTCTCTAATCGAACCATAAACTTCTACTATTTTATGAACACTACTGTTATTAATTTTTTCAATAAAGTTAATATATTCATCATTGAATATAAAACCAATTTTAAATTTATTGTACATCGATTTGAAATCCTCCCCTACTCCACAACCATAAAGGTGTATGCACATCAATCGGTTCTATATCTTCATCAATTAAAAGTTCTTGCCATCGCTCAATTACAATATCTGCGACATTATTACTCTGAAACTCTTCTTTCGATATTAATCCTAATTTCAAACTTGATTGAATAATATGTGTATCAGGGGCAACATTTATAAATTTTCTATTTTTAAACTTTATTGAGACATATTGCTCCAAAACATAAAGCCAATAATTACATATTTTTTTTCCTGATAAATATGGGAACATTTTTTTATTTTTTTGTATAAATGTTTTTATTTGTTCAATATCATAGTCAAATTCAGTTAAGAAATTAGAAATTTTACCATTAAATCTTTCAAAAAAAGTACAACAAAGTTTTTTCCATATTTCAGTGTGTTTATTAGGTTGAAGCGCTAATTTGTATTTCAATAGTTTTTGCTTCAATAAACTATTGTCCATACTTACAACTTTATTTAAATCGAAAATATCTTTTATATACTCGTCATTATACGACGATAGAGCTGCTTCCCACAGTTTATATGAATTTCTTTGATAATTTAAAGCCATTGGTAGTGTAAAATAAATCAGATTCATTTCATAATCATTATTTAGATGGGGATTCTTATCTTCTGGCATAATATCTCCGCCTAGTAATCCTTTTTTATATAAATCCATTATCTTGTATACTTTTTTTAGGATTATTTTTTTTTCCATAGCTACTCCTTATAACATTTAACACAAAATATAATTGGCAGTTCGTTATTCATTGTATTATTAATCGCATCTTTAATCACAGGTGAAATATCCTTTGAAATTAAGTTATTTATTCCAATTTTTAAAAATAATTCAATTTCAAATCCTACACTCTTAAGTATTGATTTTAATTCATTTTCAAAAAATGTAAATGAGTAAACCTTAGCAAGTTGACCATCTGGTAATAAGAAATAAGTATATATATCATCCATCCTAATAGAAGAAGACCATTCTTTTGTAGGTATACTAAAAATCAGTAAACCTTTTTGTTTTAAAACTCTAAAGATTTCTGAAATAGCTTCTGGGTAAAAAAATGGATCAGCTAAAGAGCATATAACAGCATCGAAAGATTCACAGCTAAAAGGGAGATTTCTTGCACTTTTTGTAGTAGTTTTTTCCACTGGTATCATATTGTTCATCTCTTCTGATATATCAACAGAAGTATAACTAGTAGTCTTATTCCAAGTAAAATTATTTCTCAACCATCCCCTGCCGGATCCGATCTCTAGTACACTCTTATTATTCAAAAGATTAGATTCAATTATATTCTTAAAGAAAGAATATGACATATCATGAAAATTTTTAGTTGTAATACGTTTCTCATCATCAAAATATTTAGCTATTTTATTATACCCATTATTATTTACGACATCAATCTCTCCGCCCGATGGAAAAACATCATAATATTTTAAAACATTTTCTATTTTATGTATGACATATTTAGCAATAGTGGAAATATTTTCAGAATTACAATTATTAACAATAATATCAAATTCATTTTTTGATAAAACCTTATAATATTCAATGTCTTCTTTTCTCTCTGCTTTTGTTGTTATATTTGATTCTATTAAAATTCTTATGCAATTATATGTACCCTCATTTTTTATTTTTTTTTGATTTTCTGGGTGAATCTCTTTTATAACATTATATCCTCTATTTATATAATAATCAATTGAATTTTTATCCATAGCATAATAATTTTCATACACAAAATCAATGTTATAAAGATAATTTAATTCTTTAAATATTGAAAATTGTTCCTTACTTATAAACACATATTCGTTATTATTTTCATCTTTTCTTTTTTCTCTAGTAGTATAAGAAATAGGTCGCACATAGTTATTATAATTTTCTATTATATGATTTATGAGCAATGTTTTTCCTGAACCGCTACTTCCACCGACTAAAATTAAATATCCTTTATTCATTTTTCCTCCTTTGATTAATGCACTATAAAAACTATATCTTTCTTTGCTTTATTAGTTATGCAATTTCCACAATCAGCACATCCATTCGTTAGTCTTATTTGTTCTGGGCAAATAAAATAGTTAGAATTATTAATAATTTTTTCAAAATTTTCCTTTTCTAAAACAAAGCTTTTATTTAGCTGTTCAAATTTGTCTATTTGTGAAAAATCATCGACCGATGCAAACAATGTAACATTTCCCAATGAGTTTAACTCAATAATTTTTTCTCTTAAACTGCTAACGCTCCACGATCTTGTATATCCCCAAAAATGGACACTTGGAAATCTTTTTGCTATTTTAATCCAAAAATCAATGTATTCAACAGAAAAAAAGTCCCCTGAAGAGTGAAATCTAATTGCTACTTTTTGCCCTTTAAATAATGAAATTTGATTGCAAATAACTTCATACAATTTCTCTTTTTGATATAAAAAATCATGCAAATTTCTAATCCATTGTTTAATAGGGTAAACATCTTCTCTATTATCAGCATTATAGCAATTATTAATGCACCATTTTGTCATTCCGGGACACGTACTTACATAAGGCATATTCCAAATAAATATTTTATCATAATTAGTTCCTGAATCTAGTGTTTTTTTATTTCCGGATTCTAGTCCATTTGGAATATCACTCATATAATCACGGTTATACTCAAAATCATTATTTCTGCATCTGTCATTCATAATTTTTTTTCTGTTTACTCTTTTTTCTTCAGTAACAAATGGTCGTTTATATAGCATGATAACACACTCCTTATACATAATCTCAAACAAATAAATTAAATTTTCCATTAATATTATATCATATAAATTATTTTTTGCATAGAATTTAGTTTTTTCTTATTTACTAAATTTAAAACTGCGTTACATATTCTAGATTTGCAACGCAGTTTTCTTCATTTTTTCTTTTTTTTACTATTACTATTTAACACAATAGTATCATTCTTTACTTTATTATTTAAACCTAACAAACTATCATAACCACACACTCCATATTTATTTCATTATTATTATATCACACTTAACTTATTTTTTCAATAAATTTATTCTTTTTTATTCCCAGTCGATTTCATAAAAATAGTCTTTACTTGGGTAATTAAATTCAGAATAATATTCAGTAATATTATTACTAGGATTTTTTTCACATGCTACTGGTATATCAATTACTTTATTCACTCTTTTTTCATCATTAAATATCTTTGAAGATACAGCGATTAATTCACTGTCTCTTTGGTTAATTATTTTTAAAATTAATTTATTTGTCTTGTTAATTATTTTATTTAGTAAAAATTTATCCATTGAAAACGCATCAGTTATTTCAACTTCTAAACCAATTTTAAACGTCTCTCCGACACGAAGTTTATTAGAAAAAACAAATCTCTGTATAGACTCTAATCCCATATCAATAAACTTAAATTCACATTCATTGTACCCTTCGCCTTTTAATCTTTTCCAATTCTTTGTTTTTGCGTTGATAAATAAAATCTGTCTATCAATTTTTTTTAATGTTTGAGATGTTACAATTCCTTCTATTATACGTTGATATACATATGCATCGTTTTTAATAATTAATCTTACTTCTTCACATTCAATATCAAATGAATCAGTTATTGGAAATTTTATATTTTTATGATTAATCCCGGTAATTAGCTCTAATTCATCCTTCATTGATATCTTAGGCATATACAAATTTAGATAAGCTGAACCTATTGCACCAGAATATAAAATCATTTGTGGATCATGCTCCTCATTAAATTTAAGAATATGATTCTTTGAAATTCCAGGGTACGGATCTATATAATAGATATTTTTAATACCAAATTGGTATGATTTTTTTGCACATAACTCACAGGGACTAGCAGTAACAAACAAATTTCCTCCCTTTAAACCAATACCTCCATATTTAGAAATGTTTAAAAAAGCATTTTCTTCTGCATGTAATGCCCTTGTATGAACTTGATTATTTGATTTATTTAAATAATTGAAAATATCTTTAAAACAATATGAATAAGGTAAACCAATTAGTTTATCATGAGGTATCATATCATTAATACTTTTGCATAATTCTCTAAATTTTTCATCTTGTAATTCAAATTCGCTAAAGCAATTTTTATCCGAACTAATCAAATCATTAAATGTACGAAGATTACACGGCATTTGGCAACTAGGCACTTCATTCCAACCAATAGATTTGACCATATAGTTTTCATCAGTTATTACAGCTCCAACTTTTCTAGATAAACATCCTGAATTAATTCTAGCCTCATAAGCTATTTGCATACATCTTTCTATTTTATTTGGTGTAATAAGTCCAGGGTGTAATATTAATCCAATATACTTCAATATTTGAATAGTTAAATTATGCAATTCTCTAACATTGTCATTTCCATTATATAAATGAATATCTGTGATTTCTAAACACTTTTGAATATTTTGATGATAAAATGTTTCTTCGATAGAATTTTTCTTCTTTGGATATTCTATATAATTTAAACTGTCATACATTTCTAAAGTCATTAAGGATTGTAATCTCTCTCTTCTACTTTTCTCTTCTGTATTAACAGATACTAAATAAAAGTTACTACAATGTTCCTTCAAATACGTTGCTTCAAACTGATTTCTTATTGCATCAATACAAAATCTAGCTGAATCATCTTGATAATTATCAATAATTTCCTTAATTTTAGATGCTATTATTGAGAAATGGTTACCACTAAATATATTACTATATGGTTCACCTGATGCCCTAATATTATTCCCAATTTTTTGTAATAAGTAATAATAACAATTTGATTTGACATTTTTACCTTCAACACGCACTGTAATATTATATTTAACAAGTTCAGATTTACTTTTTTCAGAAATTTCTTGTAGTTTATCAAAATAATACTCATCACTTAAATCTTTTATAATCATTCCTGAATCATCATGATAATGATTATAGATTATATGTCCTTCATCAATAATTTTTTTTATATTTGATATGAACGACTCATAATCAGATATTGAGATATAATCAGATTCATTCGTTTTATTCTGTTTCAAACAATTTTTTACATACTTTTCAAATTCTGCTGAATCCTTTGATATTATAAAATCTATAATTAAATTACTTACTTTTATTATTCTAAATCCTTTCCATATAGAATCCTTTGATAAATAATCTAAAATAATTTTGTGTTTTTTTTCTTCTTCTAAAGAAAAACCATACTGATTAATCTTTTTAAATTTAAATTTCTTAAAGTCATTGTAGCTAAGTAGCTTTGCAACTGTCGAGCATCCTGATCCAGTTTTACCAGTTAAGCCAATAACTATTTTTTTATTACTATATATATTTTTTATACAATCATCATAACATTTAATCATTATATATACCTCTTTAAATTTTAAATAATTTTGAATCTTGGTTAAGTTCTATTAAATAGTATTGTTGCTTTTTTAAACACTCAGGTAATTTGTCTTTTAAAATAGGAATTATAACTTGTGTTTTTTTATCAATTAAATATTGGCTTAGTTTTATTAGTTGATTGCTATGCATTAATTCTTTCTTATCATTTAATAAAAAGTGCATACAATTAACATTATACTTATCTGCAAATTCTATATAAGCTAAATCAAAAGCTAATATTTCACCTTGTTTTTTTCCAGAACCTATATTCGCATTAAATGTTGAAAATTTATAAAATTTTTTATTTGCCTTTTTATCATAATCCATATCAACTTTTAATAAATATTTTTCTGAATACAAATATTCAGAAATCTTTGCAAAACATTCATTAAATTTATTAATATAATTTTTAATATTATTATAGGATTCATCAGAATACATATCTTTTTCATAGCTTTCAACTTCAGTAGCATATAAATTAATTTGATTATTTGATTCAATAATTTGAGAAATAATATTTTCACATTTTCCTTTCTCTTCATATTGATAATTTAATTTACTAATTATAGAATTTAAAGTCTCAAAGGAATCACTTTTTGAAATTTTTAAAGTTAGTTCTTTTTCTACTAATAACAACTCAGATAATAAAACATTTTTTTCTTTTAATAAATTTTCTATCATTGGTAAATCACCATTAATAAAATCTTTTTTATTCTCAACCATTCTATTATGAAAATTCACTAATGCTTCAAATGTTTTATTAATATTAATATTAATATTTAATGTACAAACTTCAGAATATAAACTTTTAATTTCATCTAAATCTATATCACTTTTATCTTTTTCCAATAAATCAATAGACTCGTTAATCAAATTTTTCCTAATATTTAAATTAGAAATTTCATTTGTTAATTTGCTAATATCATATTTAACTTTATTTAGATTATTAACATCTTCTGAAAAATTCTCATTGATATTTAGATTATTTTTAATTTCTTCTAGTTTAATTATTTCAGTTTTTATTGATGACAATTTTGCTTCATATCCACTTAAAGTTTCATTATGCTCCAATTTTTTCTTAAAATTAATTTCTTGTTTCAACTTCTCAGACGCATCTTCTCTTTTTTTTGCACTATCAATTTTACAATTAAACATATACAAAAATAAAGTTTCATATTCTAAATTTGTAGTATATTTATTAATATGCTTAATTATATTATTTATAGCCTCATCCTTATATCTTATATTATGAGCTACTAACTGTTTTAATGTAGGTCGTTCATCTTCTAAATCAGGAAAAAGTAGTGATTTTAATTTTGCTTCAAAAAGAACTTTTTCACATGGCGTACCATTAATATTAATAACCGCTTTATTACGTAATAAAAAATTTCTTTCAATTGTGACAACCTTATCTGGTTTATCAAGACTATCAACTAAAGTTAATTCAACAAATACATTTGTGTTAATTAAAAAATCTTTAATTTCTGCATAGACATCACCACCAGAATCGCTATCAGAATATATATCTTTTCCATCACTACCAAAACAATAATTAATTAATCGAAGAACAGTAGTCTTTCCTATATTATTCCCAGTTGCCGTCCCTTTTTCATCAAAAGGTGTATTATCAACAATGAAATTTAAGCCACTTGAAAAGTTTAATTCTCTAATTATTCCTTCATCGTTTTTAATTATTAATTTTTTTATATACATAAAGTAATTTCCTCACTATCACAAAAATCTATAGCATCAATCAAATACAACCAATCCAATGTAAAAACCAAAACCTTATAAGACATTTTATACAATTGAAACATCATAATGTATAAGTCACTGATTTTAATTTTTTTGATTTCTTTCAAGTATTTTAAAACTAAATAACCATTATAATAAATAGACAGTTCGGGTTTTATATTATTAGGCATTAACATAATAATAATCCTCCGGACTCTCAAAAATTTTACATTTAATAAAAGCATCAACTAAAATTATATGAATACAAAGTTCTAAATTATCTTCAGTAATTTCACTATTATAATTTAAACTATTCTTTATATATTCTTCTACTTCATTGAAAATTTTAAAATACAGATCAATTGAAGAATTAAATTTTTGTTTTTCTTTAATGTAAATAGATGACACTTTAGATAATACTATTCTTTCTTTATTTTTTCCTTGTTCAAAATATGTACGATATATTGTATTTAAATAACCATAAAATTCTGCTTTTTCATGAATAAATTCTTTCATATCATTCAAAGAATTATGTACAATCTTTTTATCAATTTGATATTCATTTAAAATACTTAAATCAGTAGGTGAATTTTCTATATTAACATCTATCATAGAAACTATCTCTGCCAAATCAGAACTAATTTTTTTATAATCTATATTACCTAATTCTTTCGTTACTAAATCATAAACATTTTTTAAATGATCAATATCAAGTTTACATATTATGCTTAATAGCTTATTAACATCAATATAATTACTATCGATATCAAATTTAATTTTATGCGGATTTTTTATATCTTGAGTTGATATTTTTTTATTAGCAGTTACAATACATATAAAATAATATGTATAAGAATTATATTTTTTTATAATATCTTTAGATAGAGAGTCTTCAATTTTTTGTTTATTGCTTTGCGAAGATACTTGTGCTACAATATTATTTTCATGATCTATTAAATCAATTGCAGCATAATTGTTAATATTTGTATTTAGATTTTTTAGTTTCCAATCAAAAACTATATTTAACAAATCACAATAAAATGTTTCACAATAAATATTTTGTGATAAGAGATTTAATTTTCCAGAAACTTTAATATTTTCGGACAAATAAATTAATTTTCTTTTAACGTAATTGAAATATCTCTCTCTATTCATATATACTCCTTTTATAATTAGTAATATTATAACACAAGATTATTTTTTTTCAAGTATTGTTATTTTTGTAATTTTATTACAAGTTATAACTTTAAAGCAAAAAGAAGGTGCCTGCGGAACATGATCCAGACCGGGAGCCATACTATTCATATAAGAGAATTCTCCTATGCTCATCAGCATTAAAGCTTCAGTTATTATTTTAACTATTGCTTTCATATGAACCACCTCCTTTTAACATTGCATAATGTCTTATGCATTATAATTATATCATATTTTGTATTTTTTTTAAATATAAATACATAAATTTCATAATAATAGTTTTTCAATAGAAACATTTAATACTTCTAATAATTTTTCTATTTTATTTAAATTTGGTAAACATATATCAGCTTCCCACTTATATATAGTTTGTCTACTAACTCCTATTAACTCAGCTAATTCTTCTTGACTAATTTTTTTACTTTTTCTAATTGTTTCTAAATTAGAACTAAAATTAATTTTCATACAAATATTTTTTTATATACTCTTCCACAAGTCTTTGAAATTCTATATTTTCATACTTGAAAAATATATTATATCTTCTTAAATAAAACTGACTAAAAGCAAAAGCGTCAAGTTCAATTGCTTGTAATGAATAATCATTATATTCATTTGAATTTACATCAATATTAGCCGAAGATTTAGCTTGTGCTAGTTCTTCTTTCCATATTCTAGCAAGTTTATCATTCATTAGATTAACGTAGTATATTTGAAATATGTGCCTCATTTCATGAGTAATGCATTTAGCTGATTCAATAAAGTTATTTTCATATTTAATATTTATTACAATTTTAGGAATAGGTTTTAGTATTAATCTACTATCATCTATTTCTAAATTTTCGTATTCTATTGGTATTAAATCAATACCTAAGTAGTCTGCTACTTCTTCTGATAATTTTATTAATTTGTGTTTTATATCTATCATTATTACTTCCTTCATTTAATATTTTATAAAGCCATTATATCATAAACAAAAATGTTATTCCATCAAAAAATAAGAAGAGACTTACCAAATATCTCTTCTTACTTAGTTTATTTTTATAAAGTTTTTATGTTCGACGCACTGAGGTTAAGACTAATTATGACCTTTACACTGTCTTTCCATACCCTATGTCTATAACCATCTTCTGTGATTACAAAGGTAGAATACCTGCATTTATGCCTAAAATGACCTATTTTTATGGTGTTTTCCTCTATTTTTGGTATGTAAGTTACATACTCCTCACATATGTGTGGACTATGCGATTGTAAGTTTTGTAGTACCTGTACACTATGGAGTTGACAATAAGTTATTAGTTTTCATTTGATCACTTAATTTAATAATATTACTTTAAGAAAAAATGGACCTAAAAATACATATTTAAGTCCATCTTTACTCCTTATTTTAAAGCACTAATATCAATGTTTACAATTTGACTATCTACATCTTTTTTACTATTAAAAAACATAATCATATAAATTGGTAAATATATTCTATTATTAATAGATTCTATGTTACCTTGGCACAATGTATATGCTTTATTTATATTGTAAGAGTCATTATTTAATAAATTTTCTAATGCTACATGTCTCTTATAATCTTTACCAGACTTTACCTCAATAGGTAGAACTTCTGTACCATTTTCAATTATAAAATCTACTTCGCCATTTTTTTTACTATTATAATAAAATAAATTATAATTATGAGATTTGAGCTCTTGTGCCACTACATTTTCATATATTGATCCATAATTAACATTTATATCATTATTTAAGATTCTAACCACATTATCACTATATAGATAATGACATAGCAGTCCAGTATCACATAAAAATAATTTAAATAATGTTCTTTCTTTACTAGCAAGTAATGGATAAATAGGATTATCCACATTATATGTAAATAAACCTATATTACTATTTAATAACCACACAAAAGAATCTTCATATTGATAAAATCTGCCTTTTTCATTTAAGTTTTTTAATATAAATCTTTTATTAGGATTATTTAATTCACTAGGAATTAAAGAATAAATATCTTTTACTAATAAAGTTTTTTCTTGGGTATATTTAGAAATATCAAGTTTATATAATTTATCAATTGATTCATGTAAATAATAAACATCTTGTAAATTAAAAGTTTCTATAAACTTAGCTACCACTTCTGGAAATCCGCCAACAATGGTATATAAATTAAATAAGTTAATCATTTGCTTATGCACTATATCATCAATTGGAATTAAATCTTTAAATTGTTTTTCTAAATAATTAATAGTATCATTTGAAACACCATTTGCAATACAAAATTCTTCAAAATCTAGAGGATACATTTCTAATATATCTAGATAACCAACAGGTAAAGAATCAATATTTTTATAACTAATTCCAAGTAGTGATCCACTAAAAATATATCTATATGAACCTTCTTCAATTAGAAATTTTACTTTTGTAACAACATCGCTTGCAGCTTGCACTTCATCTATGAAGATAATAGTTTCTCCTTTTATTAAAGGACTTGTAGCAAGAGCGCTAATTTTAATTAATAATTCTTTAGCATTATTAATTGTTTCAAATGCTTGCTTAGCTAAATCATTTTCATATAAATTAAATTCAATATACGACTGAGCATTATTTTTTAAAAATTCTCTAATAAGATAAGTTTTTCCAATTTGTCTTGCTCCATCAATTAATAAAGCATTTTTATTAGTAGAATCAAACCATTTTTTTATGTCTTTATACGCTTTTCTGAATAACATGTTATCACCTCTTGCATTTTTACAACTATATTATACCACATAAATTGCATTTTTACAACTAAAATAAATATGGTTTTATGCATTTTTCAACCTTATTAAAACACATATTTTTTAAATATATATTTTATATTTTATCACCAAATTTATTATTATATGAGTTAGTAATGAAAGTTGGTATTAACTGAATCGATAAATAATTTTATTTACCTTTTTTTTCTATAATACTTTTTTAAACGTTCAAAAAACTTTAAAGTACTAAATCACATTCATTTTTCATAAATTCCAACTTTTAGTAGTGCAGAGGTTAATACTTAAGACTATATTAGTTCTTTCTCTCCACTCTCTATATCTATATCCATTTGGACATACTACATAAGCTAAATATCTATATTTATACACTAAACTGCCTATTTTTATATTATTTTCATCTAAATTAAGGACATCAACTTCGTAGTCAACACATGTGCCATTACTACCAAATGTTTCATTTTAAGCATTTTCACTACTTAATGTTTATATTTGAGTTTTACGCTAATACATGCTTCATAAAAAAATAAAACAGGCCCATCATGGTACGCTTAAATCAGAGGCGTGATGGGATCTGTCAATATATATTATGATCCAAAACAACTATTTAATACTATTTAATATACTTTTCCAATTATTAACAAATCCGATTTTTTCTATTTCAATATCTGAATACCTATTAAATAATAATTTTAATTCGTTTATCATCATATCTTTTTGATTATTATTTTTAATTAATTTAATCATTATAAAAATATAAATAAATAATTTGTGATTACTATTAGATACGCTAATATTATTAGCTATTAACGTTTTTTTATCTTTTTTAGAAATTTTAGGAGCAAGTTCAAATTCTTTTCCATAAATTCGTCCTTGATGAGCACATGCATTTCTTAAATTTGATAAAACGTATAAATAATTCTTTAAGTATTCTTTATTAATATTTAAGTAACCATTACAAAGCAAATCTTTATTACTATCAATTAAGTTAGCATACATCATAGAAATATTTCCAAATGACATTATTTCAACTAAAACCCATATAGGTAAATAATCACCTTGAAAATGTTTAATAAATGGTTCTTTTGAATATTTTCTTGTAATACTATCATTTATATCATTTTGAAGACTATTAAATCTATCTTCATCTAAAAAATTGTTTTTGTCTAAATAGAATATTGCATTAATGTTTAAAGATAAATTAAGTGCAAGTTGCGTTTTAATTAAAACTTCTATGTATCCTAAATAAATATAAAGTAATTTTCTTAACTCACAATCAAAATTATAAACTTCTACAATTTTTTCAAAAGTTGTGTTCACATTGAACTTATCATTAACAGAAAATAGTTTTAAATATCCACTAAATCTATAATAATTTACTTGATTTAAAAATTCTTTTGCAAATTCAATATCTCTAACAATTAATCCCCTATCTATTAAAATTTGAACTTGTTGTTCAATGGTTTTTGGATCTTTCATTGTTTCATACCCCCATATAAATAAAAAGGCCCACCATGGTACGCTTGAATCAGAGGCGCGGTGGGATCTATTACTTGTATTATAACATACTTCGAAGTAGAAATCAATGATTTAGAAAATATTTATTATAATTTATTTATAATTTAACATTACCTCTAAATAACTATTTTCTATAGCTTTTTCGATGAAACTATTGTTTTGTCCATAATTATGAATTTTGTTAAATAGACCAAGAAATGCATTTCTAGACCATCTTATTGCTTCATCTTCAAGATGCTTAGGGAATAATTTAATATATTCACTTGCAAATTTCTTTACAATCTCTAAATACTCATCCATTAATGGTGCTAAATATTTTTCAACTATTTCATATAGTTTATTTTCATTTTCTTTTGAAATGTAAGGAACTGTTAAAACTAGTTTACCAGTTTCATCTTTAATAACAAAACCTTTCATTATTAAGTCAGCAACAATTTCTTTATCAATTGGTTCTACACCATTAATAATATCCATACAAGCACTAACAGCAATATCTTTAATAGATTCTCTTTTACTAATACCATCTATTCCAGTAATTCGTTCTATGATAGTATTACCGCCATCATTTACATTTCCTGTTCTTACAAAGCCATACATATGATTTGAATATTTGCCTGTTGTATATGATGCTATATAATTCCAATCAAACCCATTATATTTGATTTTTAATGGTCTCCAAGGCATTCTATTATATTTGTTGTTTACATAGCATATTGAAAGCATTGTATATAAATGGAATAGGTTTTCTTCTTTCATAGTACCTTTATAAATACTTAAATCTTTAGCTTCATTCCAAATATTTCTAAAAGCATTATAAATTCTATCTTTAACAGGTTTAACATAAGTAAGGAAGTTTTCATCATAGAACTTATCATATTTATCAAACCATATAATAAAATCTGTTCTATATTTTCCTTTCTTTTCTTCAACTAACGCTTGCCTCTTTAATAAGTTATTAACACTATCTTCAATATAGTATGCATGTACTCCACATATTTTAGCTAACTCTTCAATTGTCTTTGGTTCTTCATAACAATTAAATAAAATGTTTTGTGACAAAGCATCACTAATATAAGCAACTGGAAACGGGATATTTTCTCCATCAAAGTTTCCATTACCATAAATATTAATTTTCATTTTAATTGGTTTTAATGCACTTTCTTCCATATTTTCAATCTCCTCTTTTATTTTACTTCTAGCTACTTTTAATCTCCACGAAATTGTTCCTTCAGGGATGTTAAGTTTTTCTGAAATTTGTTTTATCGAAAGATTATCATAATAGTGTAATATTATAGTTTCTCTATATATTGATGATAACATTGCAATATGTTTTCTTAATCTATTGTACAATTCGATTTTTTCATAATCAGTGTCATTATTATCTGGGTATTCATCTAATACATCATAATGGTATAAGGTTTTTTCTTTTGCTTTCTTTCTTCTAAATACTTTTGTTACGTTTCTAGCAATACCAAATAACCAGGGTTCAAATCTACTTTCATCTCTTAAATAAGGCAATTCCTTTACTGCAGTTAAAAGAATTTCTTGAGATAAGTCTTGTGCTTCATCAGTTGAATAAGTATTATTTAATGCATACCCATATATTCTTTCAATATATAGCTCTAATATATTTACATCCATTATTTCACCACCTTTCACCTATAAAGTGCATTTTAAGTTATTTTCATTGGGTATTTTTATAAAATAATTACTAAAATTCCATCATTATCTCTTATAGGTTCGAGTCCTTGGTAAGTCTCCTATAGTCTTTAAATCTAAATGTTTCATAAAAGTATAAAAAAAGAGGATATTCTAACCATATTTGGCTAAAATACCCTATAAAAATTAGCCTTCATATTCAGAAGACTAATAGATTTCAAAAAATGTGTCATTTGTAATTATGCAATTACTCATGACTATGGATTACCTAAGTAAGACAATATCATATATTGATTATTTTTCATACAAACTCATTTTAGGATTTATTGTCCACAATATATTTTTTGATTACTTTTTTAAGTTTTTCTTTATCAAATCTTCTTTCTAACAATGTTTCAAATTCTTACTTAATATAAACTTTTAACTCTTGATTTATATTCTTCATATATTTTTTTATTATGTTCATCTCCACCTTCTAGATTTGCACTCATATAAATTGGTGGAGTAATATCATTTTCGATGAATAAATTAATTATTTCTAGTACTAAACTTTGAGCAATATAACTACAAACAATTGATGATACAGCTCCTACATTGCCATACTTTGTTTCAATTACCCCATCACCATGAGGCACATGGTTATCAATAACGATATCTCCACATTCATATAAATGTTTATTATTTAACGTTCTAGGTTTTAAGTTCTTAGATGATGAAACACTAGTTATTGCAATTACTTTATGGTTATTTTCTCTTGCGATTTCCGCAAATTCAACCGGTACTGCATTAATTCCCGAATTAGATACAACAATAAATGGATCATTTACATTTTTATCTAATCCGTCAAACACGATTTTAGCAATTCCTGGTAGTCTTTCAAACTTTGTACTACTAATAGCCCCTTCGTGCTGCATTAAAAATGGTCTAAGAACTGGGTCTATCGCTACAAGCCCACCTGCTCGGTAAAACATTTCTTCTGCTAACATATGTGAGTGTCCTGTTGCGAAAACATGTAAGATACCTCCATCTTTGATTGATTCAAAGATTACCATAGCTGCTTCTTTAATTTTTTCTTTTTCTTCTTGATAAACAATATCAATTATTTCTTTAATTTTTCCAGTAAATTTATCCATAATAAAATCCTTTTCTAATTATCCTAATATTTTTTTAATAATTGGATATAAGTATTCTGCCATTGATATGAAACCATAATCAGTAGGGTGACAACCATCAACTGTTTTTTCTGATACATTTGTCTTACCTAATACTTTTGCTCCATCGATATAATATAAATTTGCATCATTTGCATTTTTCACATAGTTCTTTTGATAACTTCTAACCTTCTTTTCATTTGCTTTATAAGCATCATCATGAAATTCTAAATACATTGGGATTTTGCTTATAATAACAATTGGAACATTTGGATAACTTTTTCTTAAACATTTTACAAAATTATCAAGAGTTGCTTTTAGTCGATCAAAAGTCGCATTTGCTTCATAATCTAAAACAAACATTTTAACATCTTTTATACTACTTAATGCTTCCGCAATCTCTATATGTCCTTTTCCATTACCAGAAAAACCATAATTTAAACATTCGATTCCTAACATTCTCGATAATATTTGTGTATAACTCATACCAGGTCTACTTGCACAACCACCTTGAGTTATTGATGTTCCATAAAAAACAATTTTATCATTGTTATTAAACAAATCTATACAAGGAGTAATATTACTTATTGGATTAATACCAACCAACACTTCTTCAACTGTAGCGTATAATGGAAAATTCAAAACAAACAATTTGTTTTCATCAAATAATTTATCATGATTAAAATAAGTAAACTCATATTCCATTTTGCTAAAGTCAAAATTACTTGTTCGATAAAATTTCATATCTTGGTAGGTTTTACCAATATATAAATCAAAGCCTGCTTGACCAGTATAAGGCATATGTCCCATATGAAACTTAAAGCTAAGCTTTACTTTTATTTTTAAAACATTGGTATTAGAATAAAAAGCAATCATCCCACCTGTACTGTTTCCAGCTAGGACATCAACACTTCCTTCTAACTCTGGTAATACTTCATCAAGACTTTTAGATAAGCGATGATATCTCTTATCTTCATTAAACCAATTTAAACCATATATTTTTACTAAATCACTATTTTTAGGATCAATATAAAGTATATCTTCTTTTGCTTCTTCGTTTATAAAATTACTATCTACTTTTTTAATATCTATTGTTTTACTCATAATTCACCTGTTAATTATATTTATTTACCCTTATATTATACACTAAATAATAATTTATTGCCAGAGATTATTATATGATAACTAAAAAATACCTTCTAAGTCGTTCTAGAAGGTTTTAGTGATAAAGCAAAAGAAGTGCCTCATATAAAGCACTTCTTTTGAAACCTCCACGATCTATTAATAAAAATAGATAGCCTTGTAATATACTATTATTTTAACATAAATGTTTACAAATGTCAATGATAGCATTTTAAAATGTAATCAAAAATGCATACAATAGTATTTACATAATTATTATATATGTTTACTGACTAATATTATTTTATTTACGTTTTCTAATTAATACAATACCTGTTGTTAAAGATATAATACTAATTATTACTTTGATAAGAACTTCTTTTTTACAACCAGAGTTTTCTTCTGTTGACGGAGTTGGTTCTACTGGACTATCAGGTTCAGTAGGTTTTTCAGGTTCTACTGGTTCATCAGGTTCATCAACAAGTTCTTCTAAAATCTTAATTGAATTAGAGTAACAAGTTATTTCTTTATCACCATCAGAGATAACTACTTTTAAAACGCAATCTTCGCCTTCTAAATATGATTCCCAAGTAACTTCAATTCCTTTATCTGTATAAGAAACTGTATCAACATCATAGTAACGACCATCGATACCTGTAACCGAGATTTTAACAACATATGTTAATTCATCACCTTCGACGTCACTACTATATGGGACAAATCCTTTAACAACACTATAAAGTAAGGCATCTTGATCATCATTAAAGTTTACTTCAACATTATTTGGAGCACTATTTTCCACAACATTAGTAGAAATTTTTGTTGCCTCTGTTGATAAGTGATTAGTTACAGAAACTGCTCTTAAATAATAATCAAAGTTTTCATCATAGTCTTGAAGTTTAAATGTTGTTTTACCACCTTCATCGTATGAGTCATATAGAATATCTACTCTATTTTTAACATCAAAAGAAAGTTCTTCACCTTTAGCAATCTTATATAAAGCGTAACCTTTTACGTTTTCTAACTTTTCAAAACTTACTCTTACCTCACCATTACTGCTCTTAATTAATGATGTTTCCGAGATTTTTGTAGAACCAATATTATTTTCTCCTCGTGGAAGTCCAAATACTTTAGTATCCCAAGTATTTTTGAAAATTTTCATACCCGCTTTAGTAATTGGTTTATTTTGTTTAACTAGCGTTGTATAATCATATACTGCTGAACCTTTTATACAATCAAACATTTGATTAAACTTAAGTTGTCTAGCTACTTCATTTTGATTAGTGTATCGCTCATTTGATTCATCAAATAAATAGATACCGTGAGCAACATACATTTTAAGTGGTTTTAAGCCTTCCGCTTTTCTTTTTTCATTAGTTTTAGTTACAACATTTGCCCACCAAGTAACGATATCCGCATAAGGCACTTCACGATTTTCAAAATCATAATATACTTGTGGTGCAACCCAGTCAACTAAACCTTCTTCAACCCACTTTTTAGTATCCGCATATAAATTCCAATTTGATTGATAAGCATGACATGTATTGTTTGAGCCTTCAGTTGATGCATTTTCTGCTCCATCTGGACAAGATTCTGCACTTGATTGCCAAACAGCAGCTGGTTTAGAACCATATTCAACATGTTTTCCATACTTAGCATTATGTTCATCAATCATTTTACGAATGCTTCTCATTAAGTTATTAATACTTTCACGTCTAAAATCACCTAAAGAAAGACCTTCTTCCATATTATATTTTTCAGGATTTGCTTTATAATCTTCGTAGGTTGGTAAATCATTTAATGTATTTTCCCCCGTTAAAGATTTATCGTATTCTTCTCCTCCTGCAAAATTTCGATTAACTGTTTCTGAATGGGCACTTGCGTTTAAGTAAAAATAATCATCAAAGTGTAACCCGTCAACATCATAGTTTTCGATAATTTCTTGCAATGTGTCCACTAAATGTTTTTGTACTCCTAAATCACCAGGATTTAAAATTAACATACAATCTTCTGAACCCATTAATACTGATTCTGGATGAAGCTTAGCATAACTATTATCACCCATCGTTTTAATCGCTGATTTTTTATAAGCGAGAAGTTCACTTGTCGAATATTGTCTAGCAATAGCTCCATTTGGTAGAATTGATCCGGCTGTTGTTCTAAAGGCATTCATCCAACATTGGAATTCCATTCCTCGTTTGTGCGTTTCTTCGACCATCCATTCTAAAGGATCCCATCCCGGATCAACTCCAGCTCCTACTAAAAACTGGCTCCATGGGTTAATTTCTGATTTATAGAAAGCATCATTACATGGACGAACTTGGAAAAAGATCGTGTTCATATTATATTCTTCTAAAGTATCAAGAACATTTAAGAAGTTTTCTTTATATGCTTTTATCGCATCACTACTTGTTCCAACTTGTTTTGGAAAATCTAAATTATAAACCGTTGCGACCCAAGCACCACGCATTTCTGCTTCGGGTTCTATATAATTCTTAGGTATCGTAACTTTTGTTGTAGTTCCATAATAAGTGTAATCAAGTTCAATTACTTCTTCATCCTCTTCAGCAAAAACTGATAAACTAGTTATCATTAAACAACAAATCAAAAGACTAAATAATATCTTTTTACACAATTTCATTTTAAAACGAATCCTTTCTCATAATACGATTACGATCAAACACTGTAAATGCTTCCGCATACATTGTTTTATTTAAACATCCTCTGCATCTAGCAAGTGAAGTATAGTAATCATAATATTTAAAATCTTTACTATTCATAACAAACCATTGTGTTTTTAATGCTTCACACCAAAGTTCATAACCTTTTGTAATATCGACATAAAACGCAGGTCTAAAATCTAAATCATCTTCCCAGTTTTCCGCAAAATATACTGGAGCGTAATGACGTGGTCCTTCAATTCTTTCACTTTCCACAACGCTTGCTAAAAACTGTGCATCTGGAACAATTTGGTGAGTATTATTATGATCTTTATGCATCGTTGAATGCCAGTGAGTAATAATCACATCTGGTTTTACTTTACGAATAATTGAAGCAACTTGATAACGAACTTCTTCATTATTAGGAAGTTCTCCATCTTGGTATTTTAAAACAAATGCTTCCCCATTTACCATTTCTGCAAAAGCTTTAGCCTCACTTATCTTTTGTTCTCGGTATTCAGCAACCGTTAAATGTGGTGGATTACCACGTTCTCCTGCAGTTAAAGCTAAAGTATAGTTCTTTCCTCCTTCAACCGCATTAGCTGCCATTACTCCCCCAGCAGTTAATTCCGCATCTCCAATATGTCCACCAATTGCTAGTATTGTTTTTGCCATAAAATCCTCCTATTCAAATTCATCTAAATGAGCCATAATATAATTGGCTATTTTGGGACGAGCATCGATTATCTTAACATTTTTTCTTGTTGGATGAACTCTATTTGTTAATAAACTAAAGCCAACTTGATTTTTACGATCTACCCAAATATTAGTACCTGTAAAACCAGTATGTAAAATTGTATCATCATAACTTGTGAAATCTCCAGCTGATGAACATTGACTATTTACAATCCATCCAAGTCCACGACGGTTATAATGTCCAACTAAATCATGATTTTCTGATACTTGAGGAATAAATAATCGATCAATAGTTGTGCTCGCTAAAATCTTTTGACCATTATACGTCCCTTTATTTAAAATCATTCTAATAAAATGTTCCATATCTTTAACTGTTGAAAACACCCCTGCGTGTCCAGCAACTCCACCACATGCATATGCTGTTTCATCGTGAACATCGCCTCGCACAATTCCTCTATATGTCGCATCATCTCTATTTTCAGTCGGAGCACAACGCATCTTATCAACAGGTTTATATCCCGTATCAACCATACCTAAAGGTTTAAATAGAATTTCTTGTGCGAATTCATTTAGCTTTTTACCAGTAATTGTTTCCACAATTTCCCCCAGCATAATATAATTTAAATCAGAATAAATTATTTGACGTCCAACTTCATATTTTAAATCATAGCTATACAAGCGGTCAAGTACTTCTTCTTTACTCTTCGCTGTTGTACAATTACTAATCCCCTCCTGCATACCTGAAGTATGAGTAAGCAAATTGAATACGGTAATTTGATCATGTTTAAAACGTGGTAAGTATGAAGATACTTTTGAATATAAGCGAAGACTCCCTTCTTCCATTAGTTTTAATATACATGTTGTTGTTGATACTACCTTAGATACTGATGCCATATCATATAAAGTATCAATATTATTTTTTTCAACTTCCGGATATAATGCTTTATTCCCAAAAGATCCAAAATAAGTTTTATCTTTAATTACTAAAACATAGTTAGCGCCAGGGAAAGCACCATCATCAATAAAGTTTTGTATAAGTTTATCTAGTCCTAATTTTGCGTTCATAAAGTCCTCCATAATACACTTTATTATAACATAATCAGATCTTATTTGACAAATATTTGTTATATTATTTCCCAATGACCAGTTTTACTAGAACCAACATATTTTATTTTATTAGATCTTTTAATAATTCTTTGAACTGTCTTTACCGTTTTACCTATAGCGTTTGCCATATCTTTAAGGGTTACTTTAGAACTTGTTTTAACTAAATCAGCAATTAGTTCAATATCTGATTTTTGGTGGACATACATGTTAAAAAAGAAATACATATATGTATTTCTTTTTTAATAATCACTTTATTTATTGGTAGTTTTCCATAATGCCATTGGATGTTTAATAATTCTATTTATAACGTCTTTTTCACTAAAAAGTAATTCAGGACAATAACTTCCATTATCAAATTCATATAAAAACTTAATTTCATTTTCCGATAAATTCATAATGTCATTAATAAAACTTTTAACAGTCAAGACAGCTTCTTTCATACTAAATTTTTCATCTTTTCTTAGAGTGGCCGAAAGATATTGTGGAATTTTATCTTTTTCAAATATACTAATTCTTTTTCCAAAATCATTTATTACCTCTTGAAAAGTTCTTTCTGTTGTTTTTCCAATTGCCATGTAGAAAATAATACATTTTTTTATAAGACCATACTCATTATTATTGAATATATTTTCTTTTATCATATGATATACATCATATACATCTCTAATTGTACATCTTTCCAAGAGAGCTTTTATCTTAGATCCATATAATTCATACCTATTTAATGTCAAAATTTTAAAAGAATTTAAAAATGATAACGAAATATCTTTAATTATTGGATCATAAATATGACTTCTATTCATATAGTTTATTTCAATTTTCAAATTATCTTTATTTCCAAAATTATTAATATAACTGAAAACGAAAGAATCTAAAGCATATCTATTTTTTGTCTCATCATTAAACATATAATTATTTATTTCCATATATCTTTTTAAAATTGCTGTTATTTCTTTTCTTTTGTTAATCATTTCGTCTTTTGAACCATTAAAAGAAAAGTCCAAATCTATATCAACACTAAGTCTAGGCAGCTCAAATATAGTTAAGTTTATCGCTGTCCCTCCTTTAAGAACTAAGTATGAACTTATTTCATCTGTTGTATTTAAAAATTTTAATACATCTATTAATCTTAATACTTTTTCCAACGTTTCATTTCTAAAGCCTTTTTCTGTTGCTAAAGAAATAATTTCTTGTTTATTGTAGTTAAATATACATTTCACTCCTTATTGATATAATTAAGTAAGTCTTTATAGATAAAAATTTTCCATTCCGAATTATAAACATGTGCATCTTTGTTATTATCAAAATATCCTTTTACCGAATCGGATACTTCATGGCATTTTATAAAAAAAGATTCTGGAATATTAAAATGTTTTTTAAATAATGATAATATTACTCCAACTTTCTTATAAAGCATTTTAGAATTAATCTGTTCTAAATACTTTAAAATTTCTTTTATAGAAATGTAGGGGATTAATTTAATACAATTTAAAATTTCTTCGAGATCTGAATATTTCCCCGAATCTTTTATAGAATCAACAATTGTTCTTTCAATTGAAGATACTTTTACTCCTCGTATTTCATCAACAAAAGAAGTTAAAGATGTAGTTATCAATGAATACTTATTATTCTCAAATTCAAAAGAATTAAATTTTGTAGTTGAAGAAACATTTACTACGTTATACATTTGATTGTAATATCCATAAAATTCAAATGCAGAATGATGAGATATAAATGATGTATCCGTAATATTTGATCCGATTACAAATTTATCCACAATGCATTCATTTGTTTCAAAGCTGACTGTACCATATAAATTATATTTTATTCTTTTTATATATCCTCTTTTAAGATAATTTTGTAATGTTACATTTGCTAAATTGCTATCACCAACTATATTTATAAAATCATTAAACTTAAAAATCTTTAATTTATTTAATTCACTCAAATATTTCATTTTTTATCACCAATAACATTATATCAAGATAAAAAGAAAACATCAAATAAATAGGTTAATTTTTTCCTCTATATATTAATTTTTTTTACTATTTTGAGTATTTTTTTAACCTTTAAAATAAATTAACGATTTCTGTTATATTATATCAAATAAAAATTTCAAATACAATTATTATGCATTTTTTAATTTATTATCTATTTATTTGTAATTTTTACATATTTTAGATATAATATTAAACGAGGTGAGTTTTATGACTTTTTGTGAAACATTAAAAAAATTAAGAATAAGAAATAACTATTCTCAAATTGATCTAGCTAAAGAAATGAATGTAAGACAATATGTTATATCTAGTTGGGAAACAGGTCGAAGTGAACCATCAATTAAACAAATAATTGAGTTATCTAAAATCTTTAATATACCATGTGATTATTTGCTGGGAAAAGATGAAATAATTGTTTCATCGGAAAAAGACTTCTTACGAGTAGTTGAAGAATTTCTAGAAGATTCCTCTGATGAATTAGAAGAAACAATTCAAATGATTGTTAAAAACGCTAACAAAGAAGAAAAGAAAGAAATAACTAATATTTTAAAATCACTATATAATTTAACAAATAAAGGCTAGAAATCTTCTAGCCTTTTATTTTTTAATATAATTCATAAACATTTTCTTGATAATAGTTAATCACATTTAAGTACATTCTACTTACTTCCCCTTTATCGTAAGCTTCTTCTAATGGGTTAAATTCAATATTACCATTATCTACTTTTATATAATAAACAGGATTATTCTTATCAATCATTACTTCAATACCATTTATTCTTGTTTTTTCATAATCAGGGGTAATAATTTGTTTATTGTTTTGAAATTTTATTAAGAATTTTATTCCATCACTATAATCAAATGGATAAACTTGATCAATAACAATATCACTTACATTTACACTTTTATCTTTTAAAACTTTCTCAATATATTCTTCTTTAACATTTAATTCATCTATTGCTTCTAGTGCTTCTTCTTGATCTTTTAAAAACCAGTCTAGAGTATATGCGCGATAAAAATAACTATTGATTAATTCAATTCGATCTTTTTTAATTAACCCATCATTATACATTTCTTCTAAATCATAGATTTTGCCCTCATAATAGATCATTAATCTACCACCAGCAATATATTCAAATGTGTATCCCGCAATCGTTTGTTGTTTTTTAGATGGAATGAGTCCACTACCTTCATAATTCATTAAGAATACATATCCAGGTTTACCACTTGCTCCACCGCTAGCAGTTTCAACAGCTATACTACAACCATATTTTTCAACATATATATCATCAAGTTGGTATTTATCATCTTTTAGCACTTGTTCTAAATAAGCTTCTTTAAGCATCTTTTCGCCACTAATTGTTAAATACCATAAGTCATTAATACCCCATACATCAACACGTTCAAACTCAAATGCTAAATTATCTACGCGTTTTATTTCTAATAAATCGTCATAAGTTATTATTTTCTCATTATACGCTTCTGTTAAACTATAAAACTTACCATCTATATTAACCCGGTAATTATTACCTATATATGGATATACAAAAGTAATATCTTCAATTTTTTCTTCTTCAACTGCACATAATCCACCCTTTTGGGTTTGAACAACTAGCGTTCCATGATACTCACCTAAGAAACGATATATATTACATTCTTTAGCCTTATAAAAAGATTTATAATCTTTTTTTATTCTTTCAATACCTTCTTCAGTTAAGTGTGGCATATTATATTCATCATAATAACTATATTTAATTTCTTTATTATCATTATTACAACTACTTAAAAATATCATAAATATTATCATAATAAAAATAAAAATTTTTTTCATAACACTCACAATCCTATATATATTATAACAATAAATTATTTATTTTTATTGGTTATAAATAGTTTTTTTAATTATTGTTCCTTTTGGACCAACAATGGTAACATTTTTTGGTACATCACTTAACACTACTGCGTTAGCTCCAATCTTAACATTATCATGAATCGTTATGTTACCAAGAATTATGGCACCTGCTCCGATTAAGACATTATCTTTAATTGTTGGATGGCGCTTTCCTTTTTCTTTGCCCGTTCCTCCAAGTACTGCTCCTTGATATATTGTACAGTTATTACCAATAATTGTGGTTTCACCAATGACTACTCCCATACCATGATCAATAAAAAGGTTTTTACCAATTTGGGCTCCTGGGTGTATTTCAATGCCAGTTTTCCTTCTAACGCGATACATTATAATACTACTAATTAAATATAGTTTTTTTAAATATAAGAAATGAGCAATCCGGTACCAAAACATCACTTTAACAATTGGGTAAGTTAAAATAATTTGGATAATTGATTTTGATGCAGGATCCATTTCTTTAAGATACTTTAAGTATTTCATTTAATCATACTTTCATATCTTGTAATTCCATCGGCAACAATTACAACAATTTTGGCGTCTTTTTCTTTTTCTAAAATCTTTAATCCAACTATTTTACAAGCTATACCAGATAACCCTAATCCTAAACTATTATTTTTTTTAAAATCACTTAAGACATCACTTGTTTTAACTGTTTCAATTAAATCTATTTTATTTAGATCTAAAAGTGGTGGAATAAAACCCGCACCAATTCCTTGAATATTATGCACTCCTGTTAATCCTTTTGATATAACTGCTGATTCATCTGGCTCAACCCCAATAATTTTAGTTTTTAAATTATTATTTTTTATATATTCTGATAGCCCTCTAATTGTTCCGGCTGTTCCTATCCCACAAATAATATAATCAACATATTCTAGTTTTTCAAAAATTTCCTTTCCCATTTTTAAATAAGCAAGATAATTATATATATTTTCAAACTGATTAATTGGAATATATTTTTCTTTTTTTACTAAATAATTTACTTCCTCAATACATTCTATTAAACTATGTTTTAAAATGACCTTAGCACCATATTTTTCAAGCAATTTCACTCTTTCAACACTTACATTATCTGGAATTACTATTACCACATTGATGCCAAAATGAGCCCCAAAATAAGCTAAAGAGATCCCCATATTTCCACTTGTTGCTTCAACTATGGTATCACCTTTTTTTAAGATTCCCTTGTTAATATACTCATATAAAATATTATATGCTGGACGATCTTTTATCGATCCCGTAGGATTATTATATTCTAATTTATAATATAATCCATCTTTATATATAAGATCAGTATTACCAATATTAATTTTCATTTTATCACCTATTAATATATTATGAAGAAAAGTATTTTTTGACAATTATAATTATATATAAGAAAAGCAGTTCTCAAAATTTGAGAACTGCTTATTTTTAGTTTTCAAGAAACTATTATTCTTGAGTTTCTTCTTTAGTTTCTTCAGCAGGAGCTTCTTCTTGTTTTTCTTGTTTTTTATTTTTGAAATAGAAGAACCATGCTGCATAACCAGCACCACCAAGTACTGCTAAGCTTCCTAATACGATTAGGATGATAGCCCATACTGGAAGTCCCTCTTTAACTAATTGAGGAATTTCTCTAGTTTCTTTTTCACCACATGAACATACTCTTTCTTCAAGACCAGGAGCGTCATATGTTGCTTCAGTTACAACAGTCCATTCACCCCAAGTGTGTCCAGTAGCTTTAACTTTTTCAGCATCAGGAGTAGTTTCAGTTACACCATTTGCGTCTTTATAGTACTTACCACAATCTTCACAGTAGTAGTATTCATTATTACCGTCTTCTTCACATGTAGCTTGTTTTGCAGGAACTTTAGTCATTTGATGAGTATGACCAGTTGCAGGAATAGTTGTACCTTCATTTTGCTTATAACCACAAACTGTACATTCTTCATGTTTAGTTCCAGCTTCAGTTGTAGTTGGTTCTTTATCTACTACCCATTCGAATGTATGCTTAGCGAAGTCAACTTTTTCACCACATTCACAGTTATGCCAGTGACCAGTTTCATCACTTAACCATTCACCTGTTCCTTCATGAGGAATCTTATCTAATACTAAGTCTTTTTCAGTTAATTCTGTTCCTTCAGCACCGAATAATTTTCCACAATCTTTACACTTGTAGTGAGAAGCGATACCTTCAGACTTATGAGTTGCAGGAACTTCTTCAACGTATTCTAAGTTATGTTTACCATAGAATCCATATGATCTACCACAAACTACGCAGACTGCTTTTTCTGAACATGTAGCTTTACCACCAGTATGTCCACCAAGAGGTCTTAATTCTTTTTCTGGAGTAGTTTCTACTGAAGCTGTACTATCTACAAAGTATTTATCACAACCTTCACAGTAGTAATATGCATCATGTCCACGTTCTTTACATGTTGATTGTTTAGCAGGGATATATTTTAAATCATGTACATGTACATTTGGTAATGCAGGAATTTCAGTTCCTTCATTTTGAATATAACCACAAACTGTACATTCTTCATGTTTAGTTCCAGGTACACCAACTTGTGCTTCTTGATCAACTACCCAATCGAATGTATGACTAGCGAAGTCAAGTTTTTCTGAACATCCACTACATGCATGCCAGTGACCAGTTGCATCAGTTGTCCAAGTTGTTCCAGGTTTATGAACATGATCAAGTGCTGGAATTTCAGTTCCTTCATTTTGAATATAACCACAAACTGTACATTCTTCATGTTTAGTTCCAGGTACACCTTCTTGTGCTTCTTGATCTACTACCCATTCGAATGTATGGCTAGCGAAGTCATGTTTAACATCACATCCGCTACATGCATGCCAGTGACCAGTTGCATCAGTTGTCCAAGTTGTTCCAGGTACACATTCATGAACTAATTCACCCCAAGGAGTATTTTCATTTCTAGTGTATCCACAAACTGTACATTCTTCATGTTTGTATCCATAATCTGTAGTTGTAGGATTAGAATCAATTACCCATTCAAATGTATGATCAGCATAATCGAATTTTTCTTCACAATCAGCACATGCATGCCAGTGACCATTTTCATCAGTTTCCCAAATTTCTTCATTAATTTCATGAGAAATTACACCTAAGATTTGATCTCTAATATATTCATGACCTAATGTGCTTGGATGTAACCATACATATGAGTCCATCATCGCATATACTAAATATGGAGGAACAGGCACTTCATATCCAGGAATTTCCATTTCTTCTGCTAAGTTAGTAGAAACGAATCCAAATTCAATCATTTCATCGATTAACATTTGAGTTTCAGGAATTTCAACATAAACACAATTTTCTTCATCTGCTCCAAGTTGTACTAAGTAAGTATCAATTGTAGCAACAACTTGATCAATCATTTGTCCAACTTCAACGCGTCCAGTTCCATCATCATAGTATACATCTCTAAATGGATTGTATGTACCAGTAAGAACGATGTAAGCATCTTCATTGTAAGCTCTAATTGCTTGCATTGTGTATTCTAAGTTTACTGCATAATCAAGGTAAGAGAAGATTACGATATCTAAGATATCTTCTAACATTTCTTGTTCTTCTTCAGAAACTTCTAGACCAGCATAAGCTAATAAGTCATCTGCAAATTCAGCTTTAAGTACAGTCATAAGATCAGTTAAATCATATCCTGTGAATGCATCCCAGTCCATTTCATAAGTTTCAGCACCTAAGAAATAATTCATTAATTGATTTACTAAGTAATTACCAAAGTTATTAGCACCTACTTGTAATGTAATTAAATCAGCTTTAACAATAGCATCAACAATTTCAGCACGAACTACATCCATTCCACCTAATTCAGCAATGATTGGTTCAACATTATCTAAGTAGTATTGATCAACAACTGCTTCAGGATTTAAGATATAGTATAAATCATTTGTTCTAATACCATTTACACCTAATTGTGCATATTGAGTATTTAAATCAAGTTCTAATGCTTCTGCTAACAAGTAAGAATATGTAGCAGCTTCCATTCCAGTTCCATTTACAAGTGAGTCACCTAATGCAACATAGAATGAATCAGCATTTGGAGAATAATGTTCAACAGTTTCAACAGCAAGAACTCTCTTAATTACTGCTTTAACAAAGGCAGAAATCTTTTGATATTCTTTTAATGCATCACTTGCGATTTCTCCACAATCAACGATAAAGTCTTCAACCATTTCAGAAACTTCATCGAATTTAGCAAGAATTTCTTCTACAGGAAGATGTGCTTCAAGAGAAGTAATAACTTCCTTAATACCATTTGTAATATCGTTGTATGTTGATAAAATTTCAACAACTACATCATCAATAACTTCTGCAAGTTCTAATAATGCTTTATCAACAGCGATAATAATTTCTACTCTATTTTCATACATTTGTTCTAATGCATCAGCAATAATTGTTTCAACATTATTAATAATGTATTCAACGTTTGCTACAACATCTAAGTATGCAGCTTCGATTTCAGCAATTACTTCTTCAACAGCAGTAACTACTTCATTAATTACGTATTCAACAGCTTCAACAGTGTCATTATATACACCTTCTGCATATTGAATTGCGATTTCAACTTGTTTGAAGATTTGTTCTGTCACTTGGTTATAAAGTGCAGCGATTTCTTCTGTTACACCTTCAACAGCTTCAGCAAGTAATGCTTCAACTTTTTCTTTTGCAGCTTCTAGAGCTTTTTCTAAATTTTCAGGTGCAGCTTCAATTTCAGCAATAATGATTGCTTTTACTTCTTTAGCGTATTCAATTACTTCTTTAGCATATTCTGAAGTTTGTTCAACAAAGTCTACAACTTTATTAACTTCTGCCATAATTTCATTGTATACATCACTAGCAGTTGCTTTAATTTCAGCAAGAGCTTCTTCGATTTCAGCTTTAGTTTGAGCGATTGCTGCTTTTAATTCTAAGTATTCAGCTTCGATTTTTTCAATAGCATCTAGTGCATCACCATATACACCTTCAACAAAATCAACAGCTTCTTCAACTTTAGCAAAGATTTGTTCTGCAATTGCTTCTAATTCTGCTTTAATTTCAGCCTTAGCTTGAGCGATTAATGCTTCAACTTCAGCTTTAGCTTGAGCGATTGCTTCTGGAAGATCTTTAGCATTTTCAATCGCTTCTTCGATAATTACTTGAACTTGTTTGATAAACTCAACAATTTCATCTGCATTTTCAATAATTGTAGTAACACCTTCAGCAACTGCATTAATAATTGCTTTAACTTCTTCTGGATGATCTTTAAT
Organism: Bacilli bacterium; assembly: GCA_017463365.1. GTDB lineage: Bacteria > Bacillota_I > Bacilli_A > ML615J-28 > CAG-313 > HGM10611. The sequence goes on along the minus strand of JAFTPH010000039.1, from coordinate 8,934 downwards.
TACTTCGATTGCTTTATTTAAAGCTTCAGTAATTTGTTCAACAACAGGTTTAACAGCAATATATGTTTCTTTAACAGCTTCAACTACTTCTGGAAGAACAGAAATAATATATTCAACAGCTTCTTTAGTTGGACCATATGCTTCAACAGCAAAATCAATTACTTCTTTAACAGCAGCAATAATTTCTTCAGCAACTGGACCATAAATTTCAGCATATTCTTCAGCCTTAGCAATTAATTCTTTAACTTTTTCTTCAGCAACTTCGAACTTAGCTTCAACTTCGTTCATAATTACATCGAATTGTTCAAGAGCAATTACAACTTTTTCAAGAACTACTAAGAATTCTTCAGAAAGTTTAGCTAATTCTTTTTCAGCTTCAGCTTTAATATAAGCGATTGCTTCTTTAGCATCTGCGTATGCTGTTTCTGCATATTCAGCAGCAGCTTTAATTTGAGCAATTACTTGTTCAGCAACTTTTGCGATAACTTCTGCATATTCACCAGCTTTAGCAACTAACGCTTCGATTTGAGGAATTGCAAGTTCAACATATTCTTTGGCTGTTTCAGCTTTTTCAGCAACTTCTGCTAAAATTACATCTACTTGTTCTAAGAACTTAACAACTTCTTCAAGAACTACTAGTGCTTCATCAGCGATTTCTTCTAATTTAGCTTCAACATATGCAACAGCATCAACGATATTAGCGTATGTTTCTTCTGCATATTCAATTGCAGCTTCAACTTCCGCCATAATTTGATCTACAACAGCTTTAGCAGCTTGGCTAGCTTCAGCAACTAATGCTTCAACTTCTGCTTTAACTTCTTGTAATGCAGCTTGTAATGCATTTGTAACACACTCAATCTTACATTCAATTGCAGCTTTAACTTGTTCAACAAATGCTTCAACTTCTGCTTTAATTTCTGCTAATGCTTCTTTAGCAGTAGCTTTAATATAAGCAACAGCTTCTTTTGCGTCTGCATATGCAGTTTCAGCATATTCAGCAGCTTCTTTTAATGTAGCAATAACTTTTTCAGCAATTGCTTTAACTAATTCTGCATATTCACCTGCTTCAGCAACTAATGCTTCAATCTTAGCGATTGCTTCTTCAACTGCAGCTTGAACATCATCAGCGTTTTCAGCAATTTCATCAATGATTGCTTCTACTTGTTTAACAAATTCCATTGCTTTTTCAACTGCAGCTTTTGCTTCTGCAACTGCTTCAGCAAGTTTAGCCTCAACATATGCAACTGCTTCTTTGATATCTTCATAATGAGCTTCTGCGTATGCAACTGCTTCTTCAACTTTAGCAATGATTTGTTCAGCGATTACTGCAACGATTTCTGCATATTCCCCAGCTTCAGCAACTAATGCTTCTACTTTAGCTTTTGCAGCTTCTAATGCAGCTTGTAAGCTTGTTACATTATTTTGTAATTCAGCAATAATGATATCTTTAACTTGGTCAACGAATTTAACGATTTCTTTGGCAGATTCAACACCAGCAATTGCTTTATCGAATACTTCATCAACAACATCCATTAATTGACCATATAATTCATTTGTCATAAATTCAGCTTTAGCTAATGCTTCACTGATTTGTGCTTTATAATCTAAAATTGTTTGTTTTGCATCTAAGTATTTTTCTTTAATGCATGCGATTGCTTCATTAATAGCTTCTTTTAATTCAGCTTTAATATAATTAACTTTAGTTTGAACACTTGTTAAGAATCCATCTGCATATTTAACAGCGTCATCAACAGCTTTAACGATTGCTTCAACAACTTCTTGGTAACGAGCAGCTAATTCTTCAGGTAATCCTTTAATAGCGTCAGCTAATAATTGATATACTTTATCTTTAGCGCATTCCCAAGCAGCTTCAAGATCTTCACCAGCATTTCTTAATTCTTCAAGAATAACAGCGATTACTTTTTCAGCAAATGCTTTTAATTCTTCAGCATTAGTAATAGCATTCTTAATAGCATTAAATGCAGAATCTACTAATGAAGAAACTTCATTGTATAACTCATCAGATAAAAGTTTAAGTGCTTCTAATGCAGCTTTAACTTCTGCTCTAACGTATTCAAGAATAGCAACTGGATCTTGATAATGATTTTTAACGAATTCTACTAAGTTGTCAATTGCTTCTTTAACTAATGGTTTAACATAGTCTAATACTTCTTTAATTGTTTCACATGATTCTGCTGCTTCTCTTAAAATTGAAATTACTTTTTGAGCAAGAGTTTCAAAAATCTCTGCAAGAGCAGTTGGAAGAGTTTCTTTAACTTCAGCGATTAATGCTTCGATTTGAGCGATAGCTTGTTCTACAGCCTCTTTAACATCTCCACTTGCTTCTGCTAAACCAGCAACGATTTCATCTAATTTATTGATAAATTGAGCTAATAAATCGTTGATATCAGTAACTGTTTTTGCAGCAGCTTCTACAAGTTCTACTACCGCTTCTAAAACTTCAGTTAAACTTGTAGATGTTTCGATAAGTGCTTTAACACCTTCTTCAACAAGTTTGAACATTACAGCGGCAACATATTTAGCTATTTCAGCAGCTTCACCAGCACCAGAAATTAATTCATCTACTGCAGCTTTTGCAGCTTCTAATGCGTTATTAATTGTATCTTTAATGTCTACGAATTGTCCGAAGATAGAGTCTAATTGATCAATTAATTCTTCAGTTTCTGCAACTAATGTATCAACAGCGTTGATTAATCTTACAACAAGACCTTTAATGTATTCAGCAGCTTGAGTTGCATCTTCAAATGCATTTTGTGCATATTCAATAGCAGCTTCAAGTTCTTCAACAACTTTTGCAGCTAATAATTTAGCATATTCATTAGCATCTTTAGCTAATTCCTTAATTTCAGCTACAGCTTGTTTTGCAGCTTCAATTGCATCACCAGTACTATCTGCAAGTTTAGTGATAATTGCTTTAACTTCACTTGCGAATTCTTTTAATTCTGCAACTTCAGCTTTAACTTCTTCAATTGCTTTTGCGATTTCAGCTTCAACATAAGCAACTGCTTCTTTTAAGCCTTCATAAGTATTTGTAGCATATTCAACAGCTTTATCTAAAGCAGCAACAACTTTATTTACAATTGCTTTTACAAGTTCTTTTGCTTCTTTAGCGTCTGCCACTAATTGTTCTAATTTAGCTTTAGCGTTAATTGCAGCTTCTTTAAGAGCATTTTCAGCAGATTCAAGTTTAGCAGTAACTACAGCTTCAACTTGTTCAACGAATGCTTCTACTTCAGCTTTAATTTCAACTAACTTAGCTTTAACAGTAGCTTTAACATAAGCAACTGCTTCAACAGCGTCTGCATACACATCTTCTGCATATTCAGCAGCTTCTTTAATTTCAGTGATAATTTCTTGAGCTAATGCTTTAACAGTTTCACTCGCTTCTTGAGCTAATGCTTCAATCTTAGCGATTACAAGGTCAGCATATTCTTTAGCAGATTGTGCTTTTTCAGCAGCTTCTTCTAAGATTGCTTCTACTTCTTGAACGAACGCAATAACTTCTTTTACAGCTTGTTTTGCTTCTTCAACTGCTTTTGCAAGTTCAGCTTTAACATAAGCTACAGCTTCTTTAACATCTACATAAGTAGCTTCTGCATAAGCAACAGCTTCTTCAACTTTAGCGATAACTTTATCAGCGATTGCTTTAACTACAGCTTTAGCTTCAGCAGTTGCACCAGCAACCATTTCTTCAACCTTAGCTTTAGCATCTGCTAATGCAGCTTTTAAATCACCTTTAGCATTATTTAATTCTTCAATAATAATAGCTTTGATTTCTTCTGCATAAGCAAACATTTGTTCAATAGTTTCAGCAGTTTGACCTGCGAAATCAACAACACCATTAACTTTTTCCATTAATTGGTTATATAATTCTACAGATTCAGCTTTAACGACAGCTAATGCTTTTGCAAGTTCAGCTTTCATTTGTTCAGCTTGAGATTTAGCTTCTAACCATTTTTCTTCAATTGCAGCAAGAGCGTCTGCTAATGCTTGTTTTGCTTCAGCTTTAATTTGTTCAACTAATGCTTCTGCATCTGCAATCTTATCTTCAGCAGCTTGGATTGCAGCTTTAACTGCAGCTTTAACTTCTTCAACTACAGCTTGTAAATCCATGTATTTTTGTTCAGCGTATGCTACTGCTTCAGCAACAACATCTTTAACTTGTTCTTTAATACATGCTAAAATATCTTTTGCTTCTTGATATTTTCCTTTTGCGTATGCCACTGCTTCTTCATAAACAGCATATACATAATTAGCAACATCTTGGTATAATTCAGCAAGAGCAGCATCTGTTTCAGCGATTACTTCTTTTACGTAAGCTTCAACTTTAACTTTTGCAGCAGCAAGTGCTTCTTCAATCTTACCAGGAGCAGCTTCTAATTCAGCAATAATAATTGCAGCAACTTCTTTTGCGAATTCAGCAATTTCTTTAGCTTTACCAGCAACTAGTAATGCTTTAGCGATTGCTTCTTCAGCAGCAGCCATTATTTCAGCGTATGCTTGTTCAGATAATTCTTTAACTTCTGCAAGAGCAGCTTTAATTTCAGCTTTAATTTCAACTAATGCTTGTTTTAATTCAGCATATTTAACTTCTACAGTTTCGATTGCTTTATCTACTGCAGCATCAAGTTGTTCTTTGATGTATGCAAGTTTAGATTCTAAAGCTTCGAATTTAGCTTCAGCGTAATCAACTAACGCTTCAACTTCTGCAAGAATTTGATTAACGATTTCTGTATATAATTCTTTTGCAGCTGCAGTTAATTTTTCTGTAGTTTCTTCTAAGAATAATTTAACTTTAGCTTTTGCGCTAGCAAGAGCGGCTTTTAAATCACCTTTAGCTTCTAATAATTCAGCTAAGATAATTTGTTTTACTTGTTCAGCAAATTCTTTACTTGTTACGATAACTTTATTTACGATATCATGTAACTTGTTATTAATTTCATTTAATTTATTAGTTAATGCTGTAAATGTATCGTTAGCAACTCTTTCAGCTAAAGCGATAATTCTTTCGATTGTACGATCAACACTTTCTAATAAACCTTTAATTTCAGCTTTTAATCCAGCAATTGTTGATGCTAAATCGTTAGCTAAAATATTGATAATCTTATTTAATGCGTTTTCTGCAGTTTGAATTAATGTTAAGATCTTATCTTTAACACGTCCATCAATATCTGCATTTTCAACCCATTCTTTAATTTCTTGTAATACAGCTTTTAATTCTGCAACTTTGTTTTTAACTGCATCAATATATCCTTTTGAATCAGCATATTGATATCCATATTCATATAATTCATCAGCATATTCTTCAATATAACTTTGCATTATCAACAATACATTTGTAGCTTTTTCAATAGTATATTTTTGAGCAGTAATTTTGTTTTCATAGGCATTTACCATAGCTTGGTATAATGTATCATGCCCATTTTCATTTGGATGAACACCTAAACCATTACCAATTAAGCAACGTCCAAATAAGTGTAATAATCCCATTAATGTATCATCAGATGTTAATGCACCAGATAATACATCAGTTAAATTTTTACCGATGGCAGACATCGCAAGTTTTCCACCATATGTAATACCTACATAACGTTTAGCGATATCCATGGTATTGAAATCAGTACCATATACACCTTCAATACCTAATACTTCATTAGCGTAATTATTAAATAAACCATCTTCACATACATTCTTGTATCCAGTTAATGCAACAGAGAAACTAATTTTACCACTTGCATCTTTAATAGGAATTCCATTTTCAGCACCTAGAACATTTTCAGGAATATCACCATTTAATTTTTGTCCTAATTTTATTACAGCATAAGCTAAATGCCAAACATTGTATGATGAATCAACTGTAATTCCTAAATCCTTTAATACAGCTTCTAGTTTATCATAACTACATGTTACTTTTAAACCTTCAACAGTACCATTAGTTGTTGTAATAGCTGAGAAAGCTTTGCTTAAATCAATTGTAATTTCATTACTTTCTAACCATTCTTTATATTTTTGTTGTTTAATAACTTCGTCATCACCCGGATTAACAAGAGCTACTTGATCACGCCATGCATAGATTAAATCTTCAGTAATGATAACTTCGAAGTAATCTTCACCTAATGGAGTTAAATTTGTTTGAACAATATCAAGCATTTTATCAGAAACACCTGATAAATCAAGAGATGCTTTTCCACCTTCCATAGTTCCTGCTACAGTTAAATCAATTGCTTTAATGTTTTCATGAATATATGCCATAATTCCGATATACATTTCAGCAGTTGCTAAGGCTTTTGCTTTTTCATCAACATCATTTTCTTTGCCTTCAGGAATTAATGAATCAGCAAATGCTAAAATAGCTTCTTCATAAGTTATAGTAATATTAGGAACTACAGTCCCTCCAACTTCAACCTTTAATGGTGAATTTGTAGTTTTCCAATTTTCAGCAAGATTAGGAACTACAACTTTTTCATAAATATCTGCAAATAAAATAGTCATTAATTGATCTTTAACATCAGCAACGGCAGATAAATCTAAGTTTCCAAGTTCACCCATAACACCATTAAATACACCACCTAAGTTACCTAAGTTTAAGAATGCATCTAATGAAATAACAGAATGTTTAGAACCTTCAATTACCGCTTTTTCGAATGCAAGATACATTGCACAAGAAAGCATTTTACTACCAGTCAATTCAGTTTTAGTATAATCATTATTACCACTAGCAACAAATTTTTCGTATGCTTCAACATCAGCTAGCGTAACAGGAACAAGTTCTAATGCTAATAGATCTGCATTTGAACCAAGCAATTTTTCAAACATTCCTGATTCATCTCCAGAACCATTGATTACTGGAGCAAGAAGACCCCAAATCATTCCATTACCTTTTTCACCAACAATTTCAGTAATAAATCGATCTCTAATAACATTATCTTTACTTGTAATATCTTTTTCGAATGATGAGATTAAACATTCAACATCATCAGCTTCAGCAACATAGAATGTTGAAGTTGCATATAATTCGTTTCCTAATAATTGTTGTAATGTTGCATAAGATGCAATATATGTATTAGCAAGTGTTAATGCTTTATCCATATACACACCTAAATCGATTGTTTTTTTAGCACCATCAACATTTAACTCAACAATGAATCCATTTAATGTATTCATTAATCCAACATAAATCAATTCAACATCTTGTTTTGTTACATCTTTGTTAGATGCTTTTAAAGCCATAATACGATCTGTTGCTTGTACATAGTTAACTAAGTAACTAACTACTGTATAAGCCATTGCATTATATAATGCTTCAACCGTTTCAGTTGGAAGACCAGCTGCAGATAAAGAATTTAATTGTTCTTTAATAGTAGTTTGAATTTGTGAAACGATTGTTTTAGTATGGCTAGCATATTCCCCATTTAGAGAATCTAACGCTCTATCAAAATCAATCCATGCATCATACTCAATAGATCCTCCGCCGAATCCAATGCAATTCATAATTCTTCCAAGTAAGAATACCCCAAAGTTTGAATTACCAGATCCAATACTTATAATATCTGCATCTTTAACGGCTTCTTGCATTTCATATGCAAATGCAGGAGTAGGGTTTGCTTGTACATCTGCTAAGCTTTGATAATTAGCAGCTGTTTTTCCCATTAAGAAACTTACGCTATTTTCGTCAGTTTCTCCTCTATACCATTGGTGGAATCTATAATCATTTACGAATTCAGATAAAGTCCATCTATCTCCATAAGCGAAAAGTTTATTCCACTCTGCTTCAACTCCCTTACTCCAATTATCTTTATCAGCATCCTTAACAAATGCAACTTGCTCAGGATTATTATAATCAAAGTGTAATAAGAAGTTTAAGTCCTCTATACGCATTGCGGACATAGCTAATTGAGAGTGATTTACAATATCTTTCTCTCCATCTCCGTTTTGATCAAGAGTTGCTAGATATTCCGCAAATTGATTAGGATACGCTTCGTAACCATAATCTTTATATCCGTTTGTGTACTCATAGTACCCTTCACCTTTATGTAAATCATCATAGCCATCAAGACCAAATCCATTAGTCATTGAGTCACCAAGAGATACATAGTTAAGCGTATTGCTGTCAGCACTAACATAAAGGACACTTGCCATACCTACGATAGCACACAGTAGCGTAACTAACGCGACAAACGAACGAAAAATTCTAACATTTTGTCTTTTCATTGTTTTCTACCTCCGTTTTTAAATTTTGTTTTTTTGTTTTTGTCTTATAATTATACGTTTTATATAGTTATTTTATGATCAAATGGTATTTTAGAAATCTCATAAAATAGCTAATAATACGTATATGTTATTATAACACTTTGTCGATATTAAATCAACCCTTTGACACTATTTTTTGACTTTTTCCAAAAAGTGTCACTTTCCTACACGTTAATTTTTAATTAACTAACCCAATATAGAACAGTTTAATTCTATGTCAAATATTATATCATGTTATAAAACGAAATACAACTGATATACAAATTTTTATTTTGATTTTAGTTAAAAAAACATGATTTTCCACAAAAGTTTACTTTTATGAACACTTGTTTTATGCTTAAAAAAACATATTTTTTTATTGCATATAGATTGAAATTATTTTAAAATAAAGTATAATATACTTGATAGAATATGTTTAAAAAAGTAAACTTTTATAAACTACACTTTTAGTATATGTGAAAGAAAAAATTCGTCCACAAGGACGAATTTTGTTTTTTTATTAAATAGGAAATTTTTACCTGTTAATTAAGAGGGTAACTAGTCTCTCCAAACATGATGTAATATAACAAATATGTTACATCGGCAGTATCTTCGTTACCGTCTCCATTATAGTCATGTGATTGATCTACTGGATATGTATCTCCAAAGATTACATGATATAAC
>JAFTPH010000010.1 GCA_017463365.1 Bacilli bacterium | reverse complement strand
ATTAGTAGTAAAGAAAAAGAAGGTTAAAGTGATTATTTATACAAGTATTAAAACCTCAAGAATACTAGGAAGTGATATAGAAGCCTTTAATAAACAATATGGTTTATTAAAAGTAGAATATACTGATAAAGTACATGATAGATACATTATTATAGATAAACAAAAGTTATATCATGTAGGTGCCTCTATTAAAGATTTAGGAAAAAAGATCTTTTCAATAAGTGAATTAGATTATAATTTAATACCGGTATTATTAAAAAATATTTATTGATGTAGAAATATTAAATAATTGTTTTTCAAAAATCTTTCGATATGATATAATAAAAACAGTATATATATCAGGAGATAGACATGAAAATAATTAAAAATAAAAAAATACTTATACCATTAATTATTGTAGGGATTATAGTAATTTTTATGGGAACTATTAATATTATTCCTCCTAAAAAAGTGATGGAAGATAATCCGTTTATAGTCGAAAAAGGTTCCAGACCTTTGATTGCTGCACATAGAGGTGGAAAGAATTTACGCCCTGAAAATACGCTTTTAGCAATAGACTATTCATATGAAAATTATAATGTAGATATTATAGAAATTGATTTATATTTAACTAAAGATAATTATTTAATATTAAATCATAATTCTACAATTAATGCTTGTACTGAAATTAAAGGGGAAGAAAAATACTATATTAAAGATCATACATTAGAAGAAATTAGAAAGTTTAATTTTGGTTATAATTTTAAAGATAAAGATGGAAATTATCCATATCGTCATATCTTAGACGGAGTTAGTGATGAGGATAAGTCTATAGTTTTATTAGAAAATAAACTTAGGGTTGTAACAACTACTGAATTATTTGAAAAATATGCATCAACTGATGTTATGTATATTATAGAAATTAAAGATTCTGGCGAACGAGGAATTACTGCTGCGGATTTATTAGTATCTCAAATGGAACAATATGGCTTAACTAAAAAAGTGGCTGTTGGAACATATAATGATGAAGTTGAAGAATACTTAAGTGTTAAATACCCAAATATTATTCGTGGAGCATCATTTGGAGTAGCTAAGAGTTTTATTATTACCCAAATGGTAGGGTTAAATTTATTTGATTCATCATCTTTTTCCTGTTTACAAATTCCAACAGATTATGATTTTAAAGATGTTATTAATTTGAATTTAGCAAAGAAAACATACATTAACCGAGCTCATCGAAGAGGTATTTCTGTACAATATTGGACGATTAATGATCGAGAAGAAATGATTGAATTAATTAAATTAGGGGTTGATGTAATAATGACGGATAATCCTGATGTTCTTTATGAAGTTTTAGTTGAAATGGGGTATATAGAAAATGATGCTAGATAAAGTAATGAAATTGGATAACTTTGTGGTTGTTGGTAATACACTTGTGGAAGACAAGTATGCTTATAAAATCAAACAAGGTTTAGTGGAAGCAGGATACAAGGTAGCTTGTGTTGGTAAAGAGTTATCTTCGATTAATGATGTTGATTTTGAAATTGATGTGTTAGACTTATGTATTAATCCTCATGTTGGAATAAACCTTTTAAAAGAAAATAAAAAGAAAATTAAAACGGTTGTAATTCAACCAGGAGCTGAAAGTGAAGAAATAATTGATTTCCTAAAAACAAATCAAATAGATTACTTAGAAGGGTGTTTATTAGTGGGATTAAAATTATATAAAAAATAAAAGAAAGGATTGGGTAATAATTTGAAGAAGTTTATTGTTTTATTAAATGTATTGTTTTTAGCATTTTTATTTATTGGATGTGCACCAAGCGTTGAACAAGATGACATTATTATTTTATATACAAACGATGTTCATTGTGGAATAGAAGATGGATTAGGTTATGCTTCTGTTTCCGCATATAAAAAAGACATGTTACTTGAAACAGATAATGTTACTTTAGTTGATTGTGGTGATGCTATTCAAGGTGGAGTCATTGGTACATTATCAAAGGGTGAGTATTTGGTTGATATCATGAATCAAGTAGGGTATGAACTTGCGGTATTAGGTAATCATGAATTTGATTATGGGATGGATCAATTACAATATTTAATTTCTAAAGCAAAATCTAAATATCTTGGATGTAATATTGAATATACTGGTAAGAATGAGAATAAATTATCGGAAATAATCCCATATCAAATTATTACATATGACAATATTGATGTAGCTTATATTGGGATAACTACTCCTGAGAGTGTTGTTAAATCAACACCTAAATACTTCATGGAAGATGGTGAGTATGTTTACGGATTTACATCAGATACTAAACAAGCATTTTATAGCTGTATTCAAAAGTATATTGATGAAGTTATGAAAGCTGGAGCTGATTATGTGGTAGCTTTAGCTCACTTAGGTGATACTGATGAATCAGTGCCATTTACTTCGGTTGATGTTATTCAAAACACTAAGGGATTAGATGTTGTTTTGGATGGCCATGCGCATAGTGTAATTGAAAGTAAGAAAGTTCAGGACCTTGATGGTAAAGATGTATTATTATCATCTACTGGAACTCGTCTTGCAAATTTAGGGAAATTAACAATTGATGTTGAAGGTGGCATTTCAACAGAATTAATTGATTCAAGCGAATATTCGAAAAAAGATGAAGCAACAGCTAAATATATTGAAGGCATTAAAGAAAATTATGAAGCTGAGATGGCCGTAGTGGTAGGTAAATCAGATGTTGTCTTAACAGGTTATACGGAAGATGGTATTAGATTAGTGCGTAATCGTGAAACAAATGTTGGTAATTTCTGTGCGGATGCTTATCGGGCAGTAGCGGGAACTAATATAGCGTTTGTTAATGGCGGAGGTATTAGAGCAGATATCGAAGTGGGAGATATTACTTATTCAAATATGATTTCCGTTAATCCATTTGGAAATGCATTATGCTCATTATACGCAACAGGATCTGAAATTTTAGATGCTTTAGAACATTCTGTGCGAAATGTTGAAGAAGAACATTCTAAAGATGGCTTGGCAGTAGGAGAAAATGGAGGTTTCTTAAGTGTATCAGGACTTAAATTTAGCGTAGATTTAAGTGTAGAATCGAGTGTAGTATTGGATGGAAATGGTATGTTTGTTGAGGTTTCTGGTGAGCGCCGGGTAAAAGATGTTTATGTATTAAACGAAAATGGGGAATATGTTCCGCTACAAGAAGATAAAGTATATACGCTTGCTTCTCACACTTATATGCTTAGAAATGGTGGAGATGGATATACAATGTTCCAAGATAATGAATTAATTATCGCTGAAGGTATTTCTGATTATCAAGTATTAATTACCTATTTGAAAGATTATTTAAATGGGGTTATTGATGACAAATATCAAAATATTGAAGGACGTATTACTTTAGAATAGAAGTAAAACCTGGGTTAAAACCCAGGTTTTTTTAAGTAATAACACCAATTATTGGACAAATTTTAAGTTTTTTATTATAATATTATAATAAAGTAATTTTTAAGGAGATGATTACATTGCCAAATCAAAAAATGTATGAATACGGATCAAGTCCATCAAAGATACGTGAAATCTTTGAATATGGTAAAAAACGCAAAATGGAAATTGGAAGCGATGCGGTTTTTGATTTTAGTTTAGGTAATCCTAGTGTTCCATCTCCTAAGATTGTAAATGATACTTTGATTTCTTTATTACAAGAAAGTGATCCAACCATTTTACACGGTTATACCTCAGGAGTTGGAGACTTAGGTGTTAGAGAAAGTATTGTTAATTATTTAAATAATAAATATCAAACAAATCACGTAGCTAAATATGTATATATGACAGTTGGGGCAGCTGCCTCACTTACTATTAGTTTACATGCTTTATTGAATGAAGGAGAAGAAGTAATAGTACTTGCTCCATTCTTTCCTGAATACCGTGTATTTGTGGAAAAAGCTAAAGGGGTTTTAAAAATTGTTAAACCAAATGTTTTAACCTTTGAACCTGATTTAGATGATTTAGTTAATAACCTTAATTCATCAACTAAAGCAGTTATTATTAATAGTCCTAACAATCCAACTGGAGTTGTTTATTCAGAAGAAACAATTAAAAAAATTGCTGAAATATTAAAAGCGAAATCTTTAGAATATAATCATCCAATTTATTTGATTAGTGATGAACCATATCGAGAATTAGTATATGGGGATATTGAAGTCCCATTTGTTACTAAATATTATGATAATACGATTATTTGTTATTCGTTTAGTAAATCATTATCGTTACCTGGTGAGCGAATTGGTTATATTTTAGTAAGTGAAAAATGTGAAAAGAAAGATCAAGTCTATTTAGCGGTAAGTGGTGCTGGTCGAGCATTAGGTTATGTTTGTGCCCCTGCTTTATTCCAATATATGGTACCTAAATGTTTGGGGTATACATCTGATCTTTCAGTTTATAAAACTAATCGAGATATACTATATACTTGTCTTAAAGAATATGGTTATGATGTAATTAAACCAGATGGGGCATTCTATTTGTTTGTGAAAGCTCTAGGAAGTGATGCGAATGAAATGGTTGAAAGAGCTAAAAAATATGAACTATTACTAGTATCTAGTGATTCATTTGGATATCCTGGATATATTAGAATTTCTTATTGCGTATCGACTAAACAAATTAAGGCATCGCTTCTAGCATTTAAAAAGTTAATTGAAGACTATAAAAACGAGGAATAATATGAGCGAATTAGATAACACTAGAAAGAAAATAAATGAAATAGATAAAGAGATTGCTAAACTATTTGAAGAAAGAATGGTTTGTAGTAAAGAAGTTGCCGAATATAAAATAAAACACGCCATGCCAATTTTTGATGCATCTAGAGAACAAGAAGTAATTGATAGAAATGCTAAAATGATTGAAAATGATGTGATCCGTGAATATTATATTAACTTCTTAAAACAAACAATGGATATTTCAAAACAATATCAAGCAAGATTAATTAAAGGTATGCGAGTAGCTTATAGTGGAGTAGAAGGAGCTTTTGCCCATATTGCAGCAATGAAGATGTTTCCTGGGGCTACTTATATCTCATATCCTAACTTTACAGAAGCGTATAATGCGGTTGTAGATGGACTTTGTGATACATGTATTTTACCATTAGAAAATAGTTTCGCAGGAGATGTAGGAGTTGTAATGGATTTAATCTTCTCTGGTTCTTTATATATTAATCAAGTAATTGAATTAGAAGTAGTTCATAATTTACTGGCTAAAAAAGGGTCTGAGGTTAAAGATATTAAAAAAGTTATAAGTCATGCTCAAGCGCTAAATCAATGTTTAGATTATATTAATAAAAAAGGGTTTGAAACGATTGATGCTCCTAATACGGCTCTTGCTGCGAAAATGGTTGCCGAAAATGATGATATGAGTATTGCCGCTATCGCATCAAATGAAACGGCTGATTTATACGATTTAGAAATTTTAGAAAGTAATATAAATTCTAGTCATAATAATACAACTCGTTTTGGGGCATTTTCACGTAGTTTAAATACAAATGCTACAAGTTCTAAAATGGGAGAACATTTTATTATTGTGTTTACAGTTAAAAACGAAGCTGGAGCTTTAGCTAAAACTTTAAATATTATTGGTTCTCATGGATTTAACATGCGAAATCTTCGAAGTCGTCCGATGAAAGAGTTAATTTGGAATTACTATTTCTATGTAGAATTAGAAGGAGATATTAATTCTAACGATGGTAAAGATATGATGAGAGCTTTAAGTATTTTCTGTGACAAACTTAAACTAGTTGGTACTTATACATACCAAATTGAAAAATAGAGGTTTTTATGATTTTAAATGTTGTTATGAAAGATTCAAACTATGATGTAATTATCGAAAGACATAGTTTAGAATGCATCAGTAAATATTTAAATTTAACCAGAAAAGTCTTAATTTTAACTGATAGTGGTGTACCTAAAGAGTACTCAGAAATGGTTAAAAAGGCCTCTTTAGATGGTTATATTTATACGATTCCAATGGGAGAAGCAAGTAAATCGTTTGAAAACTTTGGTCTTATTTTAGATTATATGATCAAAAACACTTTTTCAAGAACAGACTGTGTAGTTGCAGTTGGAGGAGGAGTAGTTGGTGATTTAGCAGGATTTGTTGCTTCTACTTATATGCGAGGGATTGATTTTTACAATATTCCGACGACGCTGCTTTCTCAAGTTGATTCATCAATTGGTGGTAAAACCGCAATTGATAAAATGGGAATTAAAAATGTGGTTGGAGCTTTTTATCCACCTAAAAAAGTTTTAATTGATTCTGAAACTTTAAAAACTTTAGATACAAGACAAATACATTCAGGATTAGTTGAAGCTTTAAAAATGGGAGCTACAAGCGATTTAGAGTTATTTACTTTAATCGAAAATAGTAGTGATTTATTTAGTGATATTGATGAAATTATTATTAAGTCATTGATGGTTAAAAAGATGGTTGTGGAAACTGATCCTAAAGAACAAGGATTACGAAAAATTTTAAACTTTGGACATACTGTTGGACATGCGATTGAAGCAAGTGGTAAGTTTAATAGTTTATTACATGGGGAGTGTGTAGGAGTTGGAATGTTATATTTTTCAAGTGTTGAAGTAAGGGAAAAACTTGAAAAAGTACTAGGAAAATATCAATTACCAACAAAAGTTGATATTACAAGTGAAGAGTTGTTTAAATATATTAATTTAGATAAAAAACGTAGTGGTGATTATTTATCAATCATTTATGTTAAATCACTTGGTAATTACGAAATAAGAAAGATTTTATTAGAAGACATTAAAAAATACTTATAGGAGGTATTGTATGAAAAATACCATTGGAGATAATTTAACATTAACCCTTTTTGGTGAAAGTCATGGATCTTATATAGGAGCCGTATTAGATGGAATTAGTGCGGGAATTAAAGTTGATGAAGATTTTATTAAAGCTCAACTATCTCGTCGTCGTCCACAAAGTAAAATCGAAACAGCTCGTATTGAAGAAGATGAATATATTATTGCTAGTGGCGTGTTTAATGGATATACAACTGGTTCACCGATTGCTTTAATGATTCCCAATAAGAATGTTAACAGCAAAGATTATGATGAGTTAAAAAATGTTGCTCGTCCTTCTCATGCCGATTTTGCCGCATACATAAAATATCATGGATTTGCTGATTATCGTGGTGGTGGTCATTTTTCAGGTCGAATTACCGCTCCGATTGTTGCCCTAGCTAGCATTTTAATTAAAGCTTTAGAAAAAAAGAATATCTATATTGGGACACATATCTTAAAATGTGGTAAGTATCAAGATGAGGCATTTAAAGGAAATGTTCAAGAAATTAAAACTTTAAAAGAAAAAACTTTTCCGATTTTAACTGCTATCGAAGAAGAAATAAAAACTGAAATTTTAGAATGTGCTAAAAATGGTGATTCAATTGGTGGTATTCTTCAAACCGAAATTATTGGTTTACCAGCTGGTCTAGGTGATCCATGGTTTTCAAGTGTTGAAGGAAAATTATCAAACGCTTTATTTTCAATAGGAGGAATTAAAGGGGTTGAATTTGGACTTGGTTTTGGTTTTGGTGATAACTTAGGTTCTAAATGTAATGATGAATTTGAAGTTGTAGAAGGGCTTGTTAAAACAAAAACAAATAATAATGGGGGAATTAATGGAGGAATTACGAATGGAATGCCAGTTGTTTTTAACTGTGCTGTGAAACCAACTCCTTCAATTTCACTTCCTCAAAATACGATTGATTTTGTGAAAAACGAAAATGTTTCATTATCAATTAAAGGACGCCATGATCCAGCTATAATTCGCAGAATGGCGGTTGTTGTTGATAGTATAACAGCTTTAGTAGTTGCTGATATGCTAGTTACAAAATATGGTGTAGACTTTTTAAGAAGCGAGGAATAAGTTTATGAAATATGGTTTGATAGGAGAAAAATTAGGTCATAGTTTTTCTAAAGAAATTCATGAAAGCATTAATACTTATGAATATGAAATTCATGAAGTAGCTAAAGATGAATTTGATGACTTTATGATAAAACGCGACTTTTTAGCGATAAATGTCACAATTCCTTATAAAGAAAAAGTAATACCTTATTTAGATTATATTGATGATGCAGCTAAAGCTATAGGGGCAGTAAATACCATTGTTAATCAAAATGGGAAACTATATGGTTATAATACTGATTTTTTAGGTTTAAGAGATTTAGTTTTATCAAAAAATATTAATGCTTTTGATAAAAAGGTTGTTATTTTCGGAGATGGTGGAACTTCTAAAACGGCAAATGCAGTATTTAAATCTTTAGGTGCTAAATCTATTCATCATGTTTCTCTTTATCCAAGCGAAAAAGCTTGTTCATATGAAGATGCGAAAACTCTTCATCAAGATACAGAAATTATTGTTAACGCAACACCATGTGGAATGTATCCTAATAACGATGATTTAATTATGGATATTACAGGATTTAACAAATTAGAGG
This sequence comes from Bacilli bacterium, assembly GCA_017463365.1. Classification (GTDB taxonomy): domain Bacteria; phylum Bacillota_I; class Bacilli_A; order ML615J-28; family CAG-313; genus HGM10611. Next base: position 1,237 of record JAFTPH010000010.1, on the reverse strand, counting down.
CTGTTGTAGATGTTATCTATAATCCACTTAAAACTCCTTTAGTAAGACTGGCTGAAAAGATGAATATTACCACAAGTGGTGGATTATATATGCTTGTAGCTCAAGCAGTATATGCATCAAGCGTTTTTGTAAATCAGGAATATGAAAAAGATGTAATTGATAAAATTTATCAAAAAATTCACAAAAACAAAGAAAATATTATTTTAATTGGAATGCCATCATGTGGTAAATCAACAATTGGAAAGATTTTATCAACCAAATTAAATAAAACTTTTGTTGATAGTGATGATGAGATTATTGAAAAAATTAAAATGCCAATAAGTGAATTTTTAACAAAAGATAACGAAAAAGAATTTCGAGATATCGAAGAAGAAGTAATAAAAAATCTTGCTTCTAAAAATAATTTAGTTATTTCAACAGGTGGAGGAGTTATTAAAAGAAATAATAATATTCACCGTTTAAAAGCAAATGGAATTATTGTGTTTATTGACCGACCATTAGCTTTATTAGAAGCAACTAGTTCTAGACCATTATCAAGTAACAAAAGTGCATTAGAAAAATTATATTTAGAACGATATGATTTATATAAACAAGCAGCTGATATTGTTGTTCAAAATGATAAAGAATTAGAAATTGTTATTGAAGATATCTTAAAAGGAGTTTAAAATGAAATTATTAGTAATTAATGGTCCAAACCTTAATTTTTTAGGGATTAGAGAACCAGAGGTTTATGGAACAGCGACATATCAAGATTTATGTGATTTAATAACTAACTATGTTGAAAATAAAGATGTGGAATTAGAAATATTTCAATCAAATCATGAAGGTGATTTAGTTGATTGTATTCAACAAGCATATTATGATAAAGTAGAAGGGATTATCATTAATCCAGCCGCATATACTCATACAAGTATTGCTTTACTTGATGCTTTAAAATCAGTGATGATTCCAGCTGTTGAAGTTCATATTTCTGATTTAACAAAGCGTGAAGATTTTAGACAAATTAGTTATGTAGGAATGGCTGCTAAAAAAACCATTAAAGGTCATGGCTTTAATGGGTATTTAGAAGCAATAGATTATTTATTAACTTTAAAATAAAAGCCTACTATAAATAAATCAAGCAATTAGATTATAATTATTTTATAATTACAATTTTATAAATTTATGGTACGCAAAAATGGGCCTTTCACCCTTAAAGTTTATGAAGCTTTAGTAGCTTCAGAAGTTAAAAAATATT
>JAFTPH010000038.1 GCA_017463365.1 Bacilli bacterium | reverse complement strand
TTTGCTCATTATGGTGATTACTTATATTCAGATACATACAAATGGGCTAAAGAAGGATGGATTGATTACTTACTTCCTCAATCATATTGGGCATTTGAACATCCAAGTGCTGGATATGCGGATGTAATGGATTGGTGGAATAAAGCATTTGAAGGGTTAGATTGTCTATTATATTCTGGTATTGGTATATATATGGCCAATGAATCAGGAAATACATATTCTTGGAAATATAACTATCAAGAATTAACTAATCAATTAAAATATTTAACTAAACTTGAAAACGTAAGTGGTTATAGTATTTATAAATATTCATATATGAAGATGGCTTATGAAGATCAAAATAAAGCTACTACTTTCCAAGTGAATAATGCGGTTAAAGCGGGATGTTTTGACGATGTTGCTTTATATCCAGAAATTAAAACAATGACGCCAGTTGTTCTTGAGGCAGTTAAAGATCTTAAATTTAGTGAAAATACTTTAAGTTTTTCAAAAGATGCAGACGCGAAAGCCTATGCGATTTATAAGAGTGACAAAGAATTAACTTTTGATAATAGTGAAATTGTAGCTTTAATTGGCGGAGAAGATATGACTATCACATGGGTTGATGAAAACCCAGGAGCATATAACTATGGTGTACGTGCTATCTCTGGAACTAACACTTTAGGAGAAAAAGCGGTTGCTGAAATTGAAAAACCAGTTACTCCTACTTATACAGTAACATTTACTGATGGTGATGGACATGTATTATTAATAGTTGAAGTAGAAGAAGGTGCATCCGTAAAAGCTCCAGAAGATCCAACAAAAGAAGGATATAAGTTTGTAGGTTGGGATCAAGAATTTGATAATGTAACAGAAAATTTAGTAGTTAATCCGATTTTTGAAAAAGTGGAAGTTGATAATCCAACTCCACCAGTAGAACCATCTGATCCAACTCCACCTACTCCAAATGAAAAAGGATGTAAAAAAGAATTATCAATGGTTATTATTGGTTTAATTAGTATTGTAACGTTAGGAATAATAACTTTAAAGAAGGAAAGATAATATGAAACTAAAAAAATATGCAAGTGAAGAATACGTTTATTATTATGGTAATCAAGAAGTAGTTGAACTACCTGAATACACTTATCGTGATAGTGATGTTCGTGGGGTATGGGTATCAAACGTTGTTAATATTGATACTCCTAAAATGGTTGATGTTGAAAGTTATAAACAATATTTAGTAGATATGATTAAAAATATTGCTTCATACAATATGAACTTAATCATCTTCCAAGTGCGTCCAACAAATGATGCATACTACCCTTCTAAATTAAACCCTTGGAGTAAATATATTACTGGGGTTGAAGGACGTGACCCAGGTTTTGATGTATTACAATTTGTAATTGATGAAGCTAAAAAATACAATATTCAAGTTCATGCTTGGATGAATCCATATCGTGTTTCAACTGAAGCTTTAGATAAACTTGAAATGACAAAAGAAGAGTATTTAAATACTTTATCAGAAAATAACTTTGCTCGTTTAAATCCTGATTGTACAATTTTAGATGGAACAAATAAAGTTATCTTAAAACCAGCTAGCAAAAAAGTTATTCAGTTTGTAACTGATACAATTATGGAAGTTGTTGATAACTATGATGTAACAGGTGTTCACATTGATGATTACTTCTATCCATATGCGAAAGTACCTTCTGAATTAGAAGAAGATGATTTTAATGAAGCGGTAAAAAATGGTTTTGTTGGAACATTTGATGATTGGCGTCGCGACAATGTAAATAAGATGATTAAAAGTGTTCATGAAGGGTTGAAAAAATCGTTTGACAAAACTGGAAAGAAAGTTATGTTTGGAATTAGCCCATTTGGAATCTATCGTACTAATAGTGCCTTAGATCCTAATGGATGGAGTGAGGGGTCATTCCATGCGACTGGAGTATGTGAATGCTATTCAAGTCTTTACAGTGATGTTTACTACTGGATGGAAAAAGGTTGGATCGATTATGTAGTTCCACAACTTTATTTCCCATTCGAAAGAAAAGATGTTAACTATCATGATTTAGCCGCATGGTGGGCTAAAATGGCCGCTAAGACTAATACAACATTATATATTGGGCAAGCAATTTATCAAATGGGTTCAAATGAAGTTTGGGCAAACCCAGATGAAATTGATAATCAATTATGTTTCAATTGTTTACATGATAATATTGCTGGAACAATCTTCTTTACTTACCATGATTTAGTGCCTGGTAAAAATGAAGTTAAAGATGCTGGACTTGCTAAATTAAAGGCTCGTTGGGTAAAATAATAGCTAAAAACAAAGGTGTTAATTATTGTGATTAACACCTTATTTTTTTCTGAATTTTATGAAAACAAAAAAATGCTATTTTCATTTTGCACAAAAATTGATATATTACTTGCAGAAAAACGTTTTCTTTGGTATAATAAGTAAAGACTAGAGTATTATTTTTTCATAAGGAGATGGTAACAAATGCAAGCGGTTCCAATACTTAAACAGTATAAAGTCTTGCCAGGGTTTTTAGAAATCACGCGTGATGTAAAAATTATCCAAAATGACTTTGATACAAGTACCAGATTGCAAGAGCGAATTAGTGAACTAACAAGCAAATGGCCGTCTTCAGAAAAACAAATAACTCTAAAAATAAAAAAAATAGATTGTTTGAAGGAAGAAGCTTACCAAATTGTGGTTAATGAACAAGAAATTGTGATTAGTTCATCGACCGATACGGGAGCTTTTTATGCTGTTATGAGCCTGAAATGGTTGGCTTTAAAAGAATCTAAAATAAGATGTTGTGAGATATATGATTATCCTGATTTAAAGATTAGAGGATTTATGATGGATATCTCAAGGTCAAAAGTTCCTAAAATCGAGACAATTAAAGAAGTTATTGATTTACTATCTAGTTTAAAGTACAATCACTTAGAACTATATGTTGAAGGTTTTAGTTTAGAGTCAACAATTTATCCAGAAGTTTTAATTGATAAAAACTATTTAACATTTGAACAATATGCTCTTCTTGAGGATTACGCAAATGATCACTTTATTGATTTAGTGCCAAATGAAAATGGTTTTGGTCATATGCAAGATTGGTTATTACAAGATAAATTTAAAGAACTTTCAGAAGTTGATGGTTTATTTGAAATGTGGGGAAGTAAAAGAACTCCTTCGACCTTGGATCCTAGTAATCCAAAAAGTATTGAGTTTGTAAAAAGTTTATACGATGATTTCTTACCACATACAAAATCAAAATTCTTCAATATGAATTTTGATGAACCATTTGAACTAGGTCATGGCAAAAGTAAAGACATTGTTTTAGAAAAGGGTGAAGGTGAAGTCTTTGTTGATTATTTCTTAACTCTTTACGAACATGTTAAAAAACATGGTAAAACACCCTTAATTTGGGGAGACGTTTTACTCAAACATCCTGAGTCAATTAAGCGACTACCAAAAGATGTTATTTTTGTTGATTGGGGATACAATGTAGATTATCCGTATCACAAAAATTCGAAATTGCTGAAAGAATTAGATGTTAAATTTACGACAGCGCCAGCAACTTCGACTTGGGGAGTAATTACCTCAAGGTATTTAGAAATGGTGACAACCATCCGCAATGCTTGTTTTTATACAAGGGCGTATGGAGGGGAAGGAATGTTACTAACAGATTGGGGAGATTTAGGACATTTACAATATTTACCATATAGCTATCCGGGAATTATCTATGGAGCTATGTGTAGTTGGAATGTTGATAATAGTCCAGAGTATTTGATAAAAGTAGTATTAGAAGAACTAGTAGGTGTTATTAATGCTACCCTAATACTAGATTTATCGACCTACACACGCTTAGAAGGAGCTTACAGATCATATGGCAGCAAGCTATTTAGTGTAATACTTCATAGTGAAGGTGCTAAAAATGAATCTGATAAACTAGGTTTCTTTTTAAATAAAATGACGTATAATCTTTTATCAAACGAAGAAGCTTATGCGTTAACGTTAGAATTTGATGCTTTAAAGAAAAGGGTTGTTAAAGATGATTCTTTAGTGACAAATGAAATTCTTGGAAGTATTGAGTTATTAACTACTCTTTTAGACGTCAATATGATGCTTAAGGCATATTTTGATGGTCATGGATACCTTGAATCATTAGATAATTGCATTTTCAGTTTAACTAATTATCTAGATGTTCACAAAACGCTGTGGGAAGCGAGAAATAAAATGGAAGGTTATAAGTTTAGTGCTTTACGCCTTCACCAATTAATTGAAATCTTAAAAAAATTGAAAGAAAGAGGCAACTAAAATGAAGAAAAAGCGATTTGTTCTTGTCACACTTGTTGTATTAGTGCTTGTTGTAGCGGTAATTGTTATTTTTAACAATACTGGTTCTAAACCGATCACTTATACATACAATCCACAAGAAACGACAACTACTGCCAATTCGAATGATTATAATTCGTATTTGGAAAAAATGAAAAAAGAACATAGTAATGCTGGTACTCCAAAAGGAGTAAGTGTAAGCGTTGCTGGTGTTGATTACAGTAAAAGCTTAAGTGAATTAACAGAAGAAGGAACACTTGTTGTTTACGATAAAGATGACGAATCTTTAAATATCAAGGATACAGATGATGTTAATGATAAGTTACTTTATACTCCTGATAAAGGTAGTGTAACTTGGGAAATTAATGTTCCTGAGGCAGGTTTCTATAATTTAAAACTTACTTATTATCCAATCAAAGGTACTTCTTCAGCAATTGAAAGAAGATTATCTATTAACGGAGAAGAAATGTTTGATAAAACTACAACATTCGTATTCTCACGTGTTTGGGGTAACGGATTAGATATTATTGAACTTGACACTAGTGATACTAATAACTATTTAACAACTATTAAACCAGAAGTTGATACTAAAGGTAATGATGTTAAACCTAAACAACAAGAAAATCCTGAATTAAGAACTGCTTATTTCAAAGATGATATGGGTTATACAACTGAACCTTATATGTTCTATTTTGAAAAAGGAATGAACACAATCGAACTTGATGCGGTTAAAGAAAATATACTTATTGACAAACTTACTGTTGAAAGTATTCAAGAAGGTATGAGTTATGAAGAATATAAAGCTTCAAATGAGGGTAAAAACGTAGAAGCTGGAACATATTCATCAAGAGTTGAAGCAGAAGCTGCAATTTCTAAATCATCTCCAACATTATATCCTCAAACAGACCGTACAAGCTCAATGACATATCCATATGAATATTCAGCAACTAGATTAAACTCTATCGGTGGAGATAGCTGGAGAGTTTTAGGAGACTGGATTACATGGGAAGTAGAAGTTCCTGCAGATGGTTACTATAACATCTCTTTAAGAGCTAAGCAATCTACAGTAAGAGGTATGTACTCTAACCGTATTGTTTATATCGATGGTGAGGTTGCATTCGATGAATTAAAACAAACTATTTTCTCTTATTCATCAGATTGGCAATTATTAACACTAGGTAATGAACAAGAAAAATTTGAATTCTACTTAACAAAAGGTACTCACACAATCACAATGGAAGTAACACTTGGAGATTATGCAGCCTTAGTTGAAGAAATTGAAGACATTGTTGCCTACTTAAATGACTTATACTTAGAAATTATCAAGTTCACTACAACATCTCCGGATGCTGGACGTGACTATGAACTTGCTAATCGTACTGAACTTAACTTAATGAAACGTTTAGAAACTGCCAAAACAAGACTTGAAACAGTTTCAAAATCTATCTCTGATATATCTGGAACACAATCAGATAAAACAGGGGTTATTGATACATTCGTAGTACAACTTGAAGACTTCTTAGAAGATGAGGCTCGAAGCCTTCCATCAAGACTTGGAACATTTAGTAACAACATTTCATCACTTGGTACAATCCTTGCTGACTTACGTGAAGCGCCACTTATGGTTGACTATATCATGGTTCACACACCTGATTATGAATTACCAAAAGCTAACGAAGGATTCTTTAAAGGATTATGGGATGGAATCGTTAATTTCTTCTATTCATTCTTTATCGATTACTCAACAATTGGAGCAATGGATACAGATGCAGAAGTAACTGAAACAATCGAAGTTTGGATGACTTTAGGACGTGACCAAGCTAACGTAATTAGACGTTTAGCCGATGAAAACTTCACACCTAAAACTGGAGTTCAAATTGACTTAAAGATTACTGGTACAGACGTATTATTAAAATCTACACTTGCTGGAATTGGACCAGACGTTGCGATTAACGTTGATAGCTCATTACCAGTTAACTATGGTTTACGTAATGCGGTATACGATATTAGTCAATTTGAAGACTATGAAGAAGTAGCAAAACAATTCTCTAATAGTGGTAACGCCTTATTCACATTTGACTGGGGTGGAGCTGAAGGAAGAAATGTTGAAGTTTACGCTTTACCAGAAAAAGAATTATTCTTAATGATGTTCGTCCGCGATGACATCATGGAAAAATATGGTTGGGCAGATAAAGTTCCTAATACTTGGGATGAAGTAATTGACTTAGTTGCTAATTTACAAGCAGAACAATTACAATTCTATTTACCAGTAAATGATTCTGGAGCTACTGCACTTAACCCAATCTTTGTATCATTACTTTACCAAATGGGTGGAGAATTATACATCAATGACAATAAAGAAACAGGTTTATTAAACAATGTTGGAATGGAAGCATTTGAAACATGGACTGAATTCTACACATTATATTCATTCCCATCATATGCATCATTCATTAACCGTTTCCGTTCAGGAGAAATGCCAATTGGTATTGCTTATTATGAAACATATAATACATTATCAGTATTTGCCCCTGAACTTCGTGGTACTTGGTCATACTATCCAATTCCAGGTAGCTACCGTGTAGATGATAATGGTGAAGTATATATCGACCATACATCAGTGGTAAGTGGTACTGGAGCGGTAATCTTAAGAGGACCAGCTGAAGCAGACGAAAGCATTCGTGACGCATCTTGGGAATTCTTAAAATGGTGGACTAGCACAGAAACACAAACATTATTCGGTCAAGAAATGGAAGGTATCTTAGGATCTGCAGCTCGTCAAGCAACAGCAAACATTGACGCATTAAAAGGACTTGCATGGCCTAAAGATGACTTAAATCAATTATTAAAACAATGGGGATTCTCTGAAGAAACAGACTCATCTGTTGTTGTTAACGGAAATGAAGTTGCCGCATTTACAGCCGCTAACAGTGATGGAAAAGTTTATAAAAACGTATATGGTGTTCACCATATGCCAAATATTGCCGGAAGTTATATTACAGGTCGTGAAGTTGAAAATGCCTTCCGTGAAGTAATCAATAACTTAGTTAACGCAAAAGAAACATTGTATGAATATGCAAACAACATTAACAACGAAATCGATCGTAAGCGTGGAGAATTCGGCTTACCGCTTGCATCTGATGAAGAGGAGTAGAATATGGAATTTAACGTAATTTTATATATAGTATTCTCAGTAATATTCGCGTTAATTGCTTTTGGAATTGTAAGATATGTCATGAAAAATAAAAAGCTTGATAGAGCTAATGGCGCACCTGCAACAAGAGCTGAAAGACGTGAAAAAGCTGCTCTTGAAAGAGCAGAAAAATTGAATCGTAAAGCTGAACTTCGTGAAGCTATTAAAAACAAAAAAGCCGAATGGAAAGCAGAAGATGAAGCTTTCGATGCTCAAGTTAAAGAAAATATTGTTGAATTAAAGAAACGTGTTGCTGAAAGTCAAGTTAAATATGACGAATTAAAGAAAGCATACTACGCTGATAAAACAAATCAAGAAGCAGAAGATGCATACTTTGCTTATTCAAAAGATCATGAAAGATTAGTTCAAAAATTAAGAATTGAAAAAGAACGTGCATCTTTAGGATACAAACTTGAACGTTGGAGTAAACGTGGTGGACGCTTACGTAGAGAAATGTACATCAAACGTCAATACTACTATTTAGTTGCTCCTTACACAATCTTATTCTTTATCTTTACAGTATTACCGGTTGTAATGTCACTTGTATTATCATTTACATACTTCAACCTTTTAGAGTTTCCTTCATTTGTAGGTTGGGAAAACTACATGAGACTTTTCGTAGATGATAAAGTATTTATTATTGCGATCAGAAATACATTATTACTTGCGGTAGTAACTGGTCCATTAAGTTACTTAATGGCATTTATCTTCGCATGGTTAATCAATGAATTAAAACCAAAATTAAGAGCATTTATGACCTTAATATTCTACGCTCCATCTATTTCAGGTAACGTATACTTAGTATGGAAATTAATTTTCAGTAGTGATATTTATGGTTATGCTAACTCAATCCTAATGCAACTTGGTATTATTCAAGAACCTGTCTTATGGTTACAAAATGCCGATTACATTATCTGGATTGTTATGATTGTACAATTATGGATGAGTTTAGGGGTTTCGTTCCTAGCCTTCATCGCCGGGTTACAATCAGTTAATAAAGAATTATATGAAGCTGGTGCGATTGACGGTATTAAGAGCCGTTGGCAAGAACTATGGTTTATTACTTTACCACAAATGAAATCACAATTAATGTTCGGGGCGGTAATGCAAATTACATCAAGTTTATCAGTCGCAGCTGTATCAATCCAAATTGCGGGATTCCCATCAATTGAGTATGCCGGGCATACAATCATTACCCACTTGATGGACTATGGTAGCTTACGTATGGAAATGGGTTATGCTTCTGCAATCGCTACAATCTTATTCTTAGTAATGATTTTAGCAAACGGATTAATTAAGAAAATTTTAAGAAGGGTAGGCAATTAGTCATGGCTCGTAAGATGAATATTGATAACGACGCAGTAAAAGGTGTTGGCGAAAGTAAAGCTGAGATTAAGCGCCGTAAAAGACAAGAGAAGAAGTTAAAGAAGTTTGGTATTCGTGATGAATCTAAAATGGGTAAATTAGAGTTATTCTTCTACCAAATGGAAAAACGTCGTCGTATTAAAAAGAAAAAGAGAATGTCAAGAAGCGTTGGTGGAGACATTGCCTTATTCTTAATGTTATGTTTATTTGGAGCATTTAGTGCTTATCCGCTACTATATACAATCTTCGCAGCGTTTAAACCATTAAATGAGTTATTCATTTATCCTCCAAAATTATTCGTAATGAACCCTACATTTGATAACTTTATCGATTTAAGTATTGTAATGAGTGACTCTTGGGTACCATTCTCAAGATACTTCTTCAATACAATCTTCATTACTTTAATGGGAACAATTGGACATGTAGTTATTGCTTCAATGGCTGCTTATCCACTTGCAAAACACAAATTCCCTGGAAGTAAAATTATCTTCGGTATGGTAGTTTATTCATTAATGTTTGCTGCACAAGTTACAGATACTCCAAGATATATTATCTTCAGTTTAATCGGACTTGTAGATACTCAATGGGCAATCATCGTTCCTGCATTTGCTTATTCACTAGGTTTATACTTAATGAAACAGTTCATGCAAGATATTCCAAATGACTTCATTGAATCAGCAAAACTAGATGGCGCAAGCGAATTCCAAATTTATTGGAAAATCGTTATGCCACTTGTTAAACCAGCTTGGTTAACATTAATCATCTTATTATTCCAACAATTATGGAATAACGATGGTGGTACATATATTTATAGTGAGCAATTAAAACCATTAAGTTACTCTTTACACCAAATCGTAAATACAGGGGTAGCAAGAACAGGTACATCAGCAGCCGTAATGTTGATTATGATGATTGTTCCGGTATCGGTTTTCGTATTATCACAAAGCCAAATCATCGAAACAATGGCTCACTCAGGTATGAAATAGGAGGTGGCGAATATGAAGAAATATGTAAAAGCTTTAATATTAGTTTTAAGTTTTTCAGTAATGCTAACTGCTACTATGTTTATCAGTAATGGTGCAAGTTACAACTACGATTTCTGGAAAAACGCTCTACCTTCTGCTGAAGGGCTAACTTACAAAGATACTTATTACGGTAAAGATATCTTAGATATTAATGATGATTCAAAAACATTAACATTCAATACTTTAGAAGATATGGTTATTTATAATAACGAAATCTTCATCTTAGACTCAGAAAATGATACTTCATCTGAAGTACAAATTGAAATTAACAAAACGATTTTAAAAACAAAAGGTGTTAGTTCAATTGTAATTTTAAATGAAGAAATGAAATGTATTGAACAACCAGTTACAGAATTTGAAATTACAAAACATGTTTATGACACATTAAGAGCTTATTATAATTTTAATAAAGAATTATCAGCAATTACATCTTCAGATTTTGAAGGAAGTGATCTTTCTAAGAAAGCTCCATATATGCCAATTATTAAAGAGTCAGTTTTAGAAGGAACTGATGAATATAGTGGTGCTAGTGTCTTCTTAAATAATGCGCAAGGTCTTGCGGTTGTTGAAGAAGGTGACAGTTATTCCATCTATATTGCAGATACTGATAACTCAAGAATTTTAAAGATGACTTCAGATTATGTTGTTACAGAAGTATACTTAACTCCAACTGATGAAGTATTCTATCAATGGGATACTGAAACAGATTTATCAACATCAACTAAACGTTTATTTAAACCTACTAAGATTGCGGTTGATAAAACAAAACGTGTTTACTGTGTAGCTAAAAACACATATGAAGGTATTATTGAATTTAGTAAAGCTACTTATGAAAATACTTTAGAACTTGATGAAGAAACTAAAGAAGTTAAATTTGAATATAGTTCAGCAAATGGTAAGTTTAACCGTTTCTTAGGTAAGAACGTTGTTACAGCTAACCCATTAAAACAATTCTGGTATAAGATTATGTCTGAAATTCAAAAAGAACAACAAGCATTAACTTTACCACCAGAATTCATTAATATCACAATGGATGAAGATGGATTCTTATATGCAACATCTTATCCGGATTCAGAAAACGTAGCTGGATCAAATATGATCAAAGCAATTAATACATCTGGTAAAGACGTATTAAGAAGAAATGGATACGTTGCCCCTAATGGAGATGCGGTATTCTTATCAGCTCATACAAATAAAGAAGTAACAATTGGGGCATCAACTTTAACAGCAATCGCCGTTAACCCTGATGGATTCTATTCTGTTACAGATGCAAAACGTGGAAGAATTTTCACATATGATACTGAAGGTAACTTACTATACATCTCTGGTGAAAAAGGTGAATTATCTAACAGTATTAATGAACCAGTTGCGATTAGTTATTTAACAATCGAAGCTAAGGAAAATACTGAAAAACAAGAATTAGTATTAATCGTTGATAGAACATCTAAGAGTATTATTTCTTATAGTACATCAACATTTGGTAGTTTAGTAAACCAAGCAACAAAATTATATTTAGAAAATGATATCATCGGTGCTGAAAAGTACTGGAGAGAAGTAGTTAAGATGAACTCTAACTATGAGCTTGGATATGTTGGAATTGGTAAGAGCTTACTTCGTTTAGAACAATTTGAAGAAGCAATGTATTATTTCGAATTAGGACATAATGCTGCATACTATTCTAAAGCATATCAACAATATCGTGATAATATCTTAAAAGAAAATTTCGCGCTTATCATGACGGGACTTGTTATTACAGCTGTAGGATTATGTGGATTGATGTTTGTAAAACATCAAAATAAGAAAAAACAAGGTTTAGTAAGGGAGGATGACTAGGTATGAAAAAATTCTTTAAACAAATTCTTGCCGATTATGTTAAATTCCCTCTTCGTATTATGTCTCACCCAGTTCAAGCTTATACAGAATTTAAGGAAGACAAAAAAGCAAAAATGTCAGTTGCGATTATGATGCTTATTATTGCATCAGTCGTATCAATGATTCAATATGTTTACACTGGACCAGTACTAAATACTAATGATCCTACTAAATTTAACAGTTTAACAACAGTCATTTATACAATGTGCCCAGTAATCATTCTTTCAGTTGCCAACTGGAGTATCACTACTCTAATGAATGGTAAAGGAAAAATGGGAGAAATCTTCATGATGGGTTGCTACTCATACTTCCCAGTTATCGTTTGTGGTATTATTGGGGTAATTGCTAGTAACTTTGTTACTGAAGATGAAGCAATGCTTGTAACATTAGTTTATATTATCGGTTATGCATTAATGGCATATATGATCTTTATGGGTCTTATCTGCTTACATGAATATGGTATTATTAAAACTTTTGCAACAATTATTTTAACTGCTCTTGCAACATGCGTTATCGCATTCGTAGCATTATTAATTTTCGACTTGTCACAACAAATTTATGGTTTCGTGTACTCATTGTACAAAGAAATTGTGACACGGTTCTTCTAAGGAGGTGTACTTGTGAAAAGAAAATGGCCTAAATTTTTAACCTTAAAAAGAACTGTGTTCATTGCAATCGTATTAATTGCTGGAATCGTACTTGCTTCATATTTCCTAGGTGGATATGAAGGTATCACTGCTGAATATGATACAAGAGATTTCACATTAGATGGATTTACAACTTACGCTGAATATGAAGCTAAAGCTAAAGAAGAAGCGTTAAAAATCCCTTACGATGCAAATGATTCGTTCGCTGAAAAGGTTGAAAAATGCAACTATACTACTCAATTACAAAATGTAATTGCAGAAATTAAAAAAGAAATTACAAACTTAAAAGCAAATGGTGGAAGTGAAGCGGAAATCGCTGATTTAGAAACTTTATCTAAAGCCGCAAGCAGAAAAATTACTTATAAAGAAATTCCTACTGAAGCTGAATATATTAAAATATATATTGAAGAATCTTTAGGTTTTGGAACTGAACCATTAATGGAAAATGGTAAATATGAGTTCTATTTCAGTAAAAAATGGACTACATTCAAAGTTGTGGAAAAACAAACTGGTAATGTTTGGTATTCAAATCCACAAGAAACTGAAGAATTCAGTCCTAACAAAACAGTATTAAATCAACAAAAATCATTAGTTAACGTTTATTATGCTAGTTCACTTGGAGGAACAACTCTATGGGATAGCTATACATATGCTATTTCTGATACAGACCGTACAGGTGAAGAAGCATTAACTCCTAATTTCCAAATTAAGGAAATTAAAGATGAAAATGGTAAAGTAACTTCAGTTCAAGTTTATTACTATTTCAAACAACGTGGTATTGACTATACATATATTCCACAAAAAATTAACGCAACAAAAATTAAAGATATCTCAGGATTAGATTTAAGTGTTGATGAAAATTTACCTGAATTCTTAGTTCGTAACAAACAATATACTACTGATGGTGCTTGGGAAGTTGTTGCTAATTTATCAGGTGCTACAAGTAGTGATGCTGAACAAGCTGATGATAACACAATGTGGTATGTAGGTACTGGTGCTCCAAGTGATGATTTTGGAAATGTTGGTAACTACTATATCGATAGTGAAGAACAAGTAATGTACGTTAAAGGTACAGAAACAAACCGTGCAGGTCAAGTTAAAGAAGTTTGGGAAGCTATCAATACTGATAATTTAACATGGCTTAAATATTTAGAATCAAATGTTTCTTACAACAATTTACCTGATAACTTACCAGTATATGCATATGGTTACTTTGGTGAAGGTGCACCTTTAGCGGAAGAAGGTATCAATAATTTCTATTATTATGATACAACAACTGGCGATCTTTATAAGAAAGCTGGAGGAACAATTCCTTATACACACGTACTTTCTGGTAAAGAAATTACATTATGGACTACTCAATATTATATTTTAGAATCTGAAGAATACGAATGGAACACATTTGGTTATGATCACTATATATTACAAGGTAGTTATGAAGGTTTAAGATTAATCGTTCGTAAGAACTTATATTCTTACTACTATCAAAAATGTTTATATACTGAAGAAGATTTACTTGCTGATAACAGCGAATTCGGTGTTGAAACAGTATCTAATAAAGGGGAATTTGGAATTGCTATTGAATATTCATTAAATGAAAATGGATTCTCAGCAACAATTCTTGATGAATCGATTTCAGAACTTGAAGAGTTCCCACTTACAACAGTTGAAATTTTACCTTATCTAACATCTGCTCACTACAACAAAGAAGGTTACGTAGTAATCCCAGATGGAAGTGGTGCAGTTATGAACTTCAATAATGGTAAAACAACATATGTTCAATATTCTAAAACAGTTTACACAACAGATTTATCAAAAATGTCAGAAATTGAAACAACAGAAACAGAAGATATTATGTTACCGATGTACGCAATGGTAAATACATATATTCCTGGTAATGATGGAATTCAATCAGGTGTATTAGTAGATGCTATCTCTGGAACAAGCCAATTAAGAATTAGTGCTAACGTAAGTAAAATCACTGATTCACACAATAAAGTTTTCTTTAGCGCTTTCTATCGTGAAAGTCAAAAGACAACTATTGGGGTTGGATATTACGCAACTACTTATACTAAATGGACAGAAGATAGAATTCATAATGATATAACAGTTAATTACAACTTCTTAGATCAAGATGAATTAGATTATTCTTCAATTGCTAAAAAATATCGTGAACTTATTATCGATCGATATGGTTTAGAAGAAAAAGATACAACAGAAGATACAGTATTAAATGTATCATTAATCGGAGCATATGATTTCCGTAACAATTTCTTAGGTGTTGGTTATACAGATTATGATGCTATGACAACATTCGAACAAGCTGAAGAAATTTTAAGTGACTTAAAAGCTCATGGTGCTAATCATATTAATGCTTACTATCTAGGTTGGCGTAAAAAAGGATTAGTTGATTATTCATTCCAAAACATGAAATATAGTAGTGAACTTGGAAACAAAGCTGATCTTGATTCACTTGTTAATTATTCTGAAAATAATGATATTAATTTATACATGGATGTAAACTTCAGTGAATTAAATAAATATCAAGAATCATTCGGACAAAGCCGTTACACATCAAGAGACGTAGCTGGTGAATATATTGAAAAATACCCTTATGATTTATCATCAGGTGTATATGATAAAAACCAAAACGCAGTATATACATTATCTCCACGTTTCTATGGTGTATTCATGGAAAACTTAGTTCAAAATTATGTTGACGATATGGGATTAGCTAGCTTATCAATTAAGAATTTAGGTTCTGCTTTAGCTAGTGACTATAAACGTCGTAACGAAGTATTTAAAGAAACTGCTTTACAAGAAACAGTTAAAGCATTAGAATACGCAAAAGAAAATGGAATTAATAGTATTACATTATACAATCCATATGATTTCGCATTCAAATATACAAATAATGCTTTAGAAGTTCCTTATGCTTCAACTCAATATGAAGTACTTGATTACTCTATTCCATTCTATCAATTAGTAGTTAGTGGATTATTTGACTATTCTGGTGAAGTGATTAACGCTAATGATGAAAAGGGTAGCAAGTGGCATATTATGCATATCCTTGAAACAGGATCAAATGCAGCCTTCACATTCTCATATGAAGATTCATCTAAGTTAATTCAAACAGATTACAAGTATTATTACTATACACAATATAGTAAATGGACTGAAGATGTATTTGAAATTGTTGACGTGGTTGATGAAATCGGAATTCATGAATGTCAATTAATGTCACATGAAAGAGTTGCTAATAACACTTATAAAGTAACTTATACAAATGGGGCAACAAATATTGAAATTATTCTTAACTACTCTGATGCAGCAGTAGAAGTAGATGGAAATATTATTCCAGCTAAGAACTATATTTATAACAAGAATAATTCAGGATGGAGGGAATAAAAATGAAAGAAAAAATTAGTTCATGGTTTAGTGCCCTCGGTGGTAAATTAACTCAATTAAAAAATTGGTTTTTACTTACAAAATTCTGGGCATTCATAGAAAAAATTGTTCGTTATATTAGTGTTGGTTTACGATATGTTTTCTATCCTATTACATGGATTAAGAAAAGAACATATGACCGTATGCGTTATGACAATCAAAAAGTTTTTGCTTCAATCTTATTCTTAACACCGGTATTACTTGGTTTCTTCTTATTCTTTGCATATCCAATTATAATGTCGTTCATTTATTCATTTAGTGAAGTTACAATCTTTGATGGTAAAACACAAATTTTATTTGGACAATATTTAGAAGGACCTAAAGGAGAAGAAGTTGCAATTAAAGATTTATTCCACAATTATAAATTTGCATTACAAGGTCACGGAACATTCATCATTGAACTTTGGAATACAGTTCAAACAACAGTTATTGATACTGTCGTAATCACAATTTTCAGTTTATTAATTGCGGTTATGTTAAATGGTGAATATAAAGGACGTGGATTCGTTAGAGCGGTATTCTTCTTACCAGTTGTATTTAACTCAGAAGCCTTAGATACAGCTTTAGAAGCAACTGAAGCTATTGACCAAGTATTAACAAATGCTGGTACTGGAAGTGGAGAACTTGCAAAATTATTCGACTTAACATTATTTATGGAATCAATTGGGGTTCCGGTATGGCTAGTAACTTTCTTAAGTGATATTACAGGTGCAATTTATCGTACAATCACTTATTCAGGGGTACAAATTTTAGTATTCTTAGCAGCTATCCAATCAGTGCCTGGTCACTTATATGAAGCAGCTAAGATTGAAGGGGCTACAGCGTATGAATCATTCTGGAAGATTACATTACCAATGGTATCTCCACAAATCGTTACAGTTGTAGTTTATACAATCGTTGACTCATTCTTAAGATCTGAAATCAATACTATTATTGATTACCAATTCGTTCAAAATGAAATTGGTTACCATGCGGCAATGTCATGGTTATACGTAATTGTTTCAGT
This sequence comes from Bacilli bacterium, assembly GCA_017463365.1. Taxonomy (GTDB): domain Bacteria; phylum Bacillota_I; class Bacilli_A; order ML615J-28; family CAG-313; genus HGM10611. The sequence goes on along the minus strand of JAFTPH010000038.1, from coordinate 48,149 downwards.
GATTATCCTTGCTGTTGCGGTTGGAATCTTAAATAAGGTGGTGTTCTATCAAGATGACAAGAAATAATACGTTAACTAAAGAACAAAAGAAAGCATTAAGAAAAGAACGCTACGATGCGATTATGGCGGATTTAAGAAATCCTGTTAAGAAAGCCGTACGTGGTCGTAAGATTGCTGGAAAAGCTTCATCATTACTTAGAACAATTGTGTTTATTGGGTTATCATTTGTAATCTTATTTCCAATTTTCCAACAATTAATGTTAGCTTTCCGTCACCCTAATGATATTAATAATCCATTAATTGTGTGGATTCCTGAACACTGGTCACTAGTAAACTTTACAATTGCGATTCAGTTAACACAATATTGGAAGTCATTACTTAATACTTTCCGTGTATCATTAATTACAACAGTCTTCCAACTTGCATCTACTGCTTTAGCAGGATATGCATTTGCGAGATTAAAATTCAAGGGTAGCAATATCTTATTCTGGATGGTAATGTTAACATTAATCATTCCTCCACAAGTTACTGCCGCATCTCGTGCGTTATATTTCAGTAACTTTGATATCTTCGGATTAATTAGTTTATTTAACAATGGCGAAGCCATTGCTCTTAGAGGCCCTGGAAAAGATTATATCTTCTATATCATGGCCGCTACTGGTCAAGGTATTAGAGCCTCACTATTTATCTTCTTATTCCGCCAATTCTTCCGTGGAGTTCCGGTAGAACTAGAAGAATCAGCTCAAATTGACGGAGCAGGTATTTTAAGAACATTCTGGAGTGTAATGCTTCCGAATGCTCGAGGGGTTATTACTACAGTTGCATTATTCGCATTCGTTTGGCAATGGAATGACGTTTACTACACATCAATGTTTGCAGTAAGCTCATCTGAATTCCCACTATTAACAATGCAAATTATCAACACTGCCGAATGGCTTGGAAACTTACTATTAAGATCTGATCTTAAATACTTAGTAAGTGCCGACGTTCGTGGTAGTAGTATGTTTACATCATTAATTGCAAATACTGAAGCATTCTTAATGATGTTACCATTATTGATCGCTTATATGTTTGTTCAAAAATTATTCGTTGAAGGTATTGAAAGAACTGGTATTGTTGGATAAAACATTAAATAAGGAAGTGATAAAATGAGAAAAGACAGTTTTATGAAATCTGGTATCTATCGAATCTTAGATTATGTTGCCAGATTAGTGATACTGAACGTTCTTGTTCTTATCATTTCCTTTTCTTTACTTATTGTGTTTAGTGATCAATGGTGGCCTTTAATTATTACAGGTCTTACATTCTTCCCCTCAATTGTAAGTATGTTTAAAGTGATTAAAGATTATGAGGATGGTAAAAATCCAAGTATTTTTAAACCATTCTTTGTGAATTTTGGAAAATATTATGTAAAATCAATTATTTTAACTGTAATTATTTTAGCTTCAGCTTTTCTACTAGTTAACAGTTTAACGGTATTTGCTTCAAACTATAACGAAAGTGTTGCTAATATAATTGGTTATTACTTAACAATATCGGTAATAATTGTCGCAGTATTTGTTCTTATTCAATTACCTCTTGTAATTGTAAACTTTGAAGGTTTAAGTATAATTCAATATTTAAAATTATCAGCGGTAATGGGATTTAAAGATATTGTTTTAAGTTTTTTAACAATTGTCATTGTGGGAGCTTTCCTAATTACAGCACTGGTATATCCAATTGTAGCTGGTGTTATTGGAATAAGCTTACCAGTATATCTTATAACAAAAATGACATATAAACGTTATAGTTTATTATCTGATAAACATGCGTTAGAAGAAGAGTAAAAATATAAGAGGAGAATAGCGTGAAAGTAAAAAAAATAGTATTTTTGCTTATTGTTTTCTTCCTCTTCCCAATCCTCAGTGTTTCAGCTTATACCCCGAAATATTTATCTCAATATGCGAAGGAAATAAACGAAGCTGAAAAGCAAATTGTTGAAGGAGGCGTTGAGGTAAGAGAACAACAAATATCAACTGTATTTAACGGGGTAATCTCGGATAAAACCGCTTGGAATAATCACACAGTTCAATGGGTAACTACACCAAGTGAAAATACCGATATTTTCCCAGTAGTATGGAGTACTGGTTCATTAGAAAATTGGGCTCCTAAAACAGTTTTAGAAATGGCTGCTGACTACGAAAAACAAAACCCAGGTTATATTGTGGTGGCTGCCATTAATGGAGATTTCTATTATAATAAAGAAACAGAATTAAATGGTAAGACATATGAACCATGTAATTACCATGTTCAAGAAGGTGATGTTTTAAGAGCATCATATTATACAGATGATTTAAATTTTGGATTACTAGGATTTAAAGATAATGGTGAATATGTAACAGGTAATCCAACTAAAAGTGACTCAATGTATTTAAAAAAGATTACTGATAATGAGACAGTCGATTTATCAGCAGTTACAAGTACTAATACTCAACCAACAGGCGATGGAGTATTTGTGTTTACAAAAGAATTAAGTGGAACAATTGATTTAACTGGTTATACAGTATATAAAGGGATTACCTCTTTATATCGTAAATATAATGATGGTTATTTTGTAAAAGGTAAAGTTGCTGGTGTTGAAAATGTTACTAATTTAAGCAGTGTTCCAAGTGGAACATTCTATATTGCAACTAAATCAGTAACTTTAAATGTAGATGAAGAAATAAAAGTAGAATATAACTTAACGGGTGGCACAGCAGGTGCTAAAAATGTTATTGGATATATATATCAATGTTTAAAAGATGGTAATACTTTAGGTCAAAACTTACCAACAAGTGTTTTAGGGGGATACTTAACTAAAACTTATACAAGAGCCGCTATTGGTTTTAAAGAAGATGGCAGCATTGTATTAATGACCGTTGATGGATCAGGAGGTCCTGCTAATAATAAAGAAGGAACAACTCTTTTCCAAACGGGAGAATTATTAAAAATAATGGGATGTGTTGATGGGTTCAATCTTGATGGTGGTGGTTCAGCAACTCTTGCTGCAAGAATAAATGGCCGCCTAACGTTAGTTAATAATCCAACCGATGGAAGTACTAGAAAAGTTGGTAACGCAATATTATTAGTAATGAGAAACCCTAATTTTAATATTCCAGCAGCTATTGGTAATTCAATTACAATTGAACAAAAAGCACCAGTTGTTGATGGAACAATGGAAAATATTAAAGTAATTTTTGATAATAAAACATATGATATGACAAGTGATAAACTTGAAATTACTGGTTTAGATAAAAATTCGGAATACGGATTTACAATTGAATATGATATTAAAAATCCTGATGGAAGTATTGTTCATGGAATTACAGAAAAATACTATCGAACAACAGAAGATTATGTAATGCCAGTTTTAGAAGAATTTGTGGAAGCATCAGTGGATATTGCTGAAGTTACTTTAAAATATAAAGTTGATGTTGACAAAGAAGATTTGGCGAAAATATATATAAAATATGGCAGCAATAAAATTGAACTTGAAAGAACATCAGGAAAAGTTAAAATAGAAAATATTGATACTTTAGTGAAAAATATTTTTACTCTAGTAGTTGAATTAAATAATGGATTAGAATTTGAAATGGGAAGTATTACATATGAAGCATCAACTATTCCATCACTTGATAATGAGGAAGTTGATGATTCAGTTGTTGATATTAACCCTGAAGAAAACAAAACAGGTTGTAAAAAAGAAGTAAGTCACATAGTAATTAGCTTAATTGGACTTACAGGGTTATTGGTTTTAGCAAAAAAGAGAAAATAATATAAGGAGAATAAATATGTTAAGTGGATTTAAAAAATTCGTATTTATTTTGATGATTGTAGGAATTATTCCTTTCCTAACAATAAAAGCATATGAAGGTAGACAATTATCTCAATATGCGAAAGAATTAACCGAAAAACAAGAATGGGTTTTAAATGGTAGCGTTGAACTTACTAAACAACAAATTACCACTATTTATAATGGTGTGACAAAAGATGCAGTATGGAATAATCATACAGTTCAATGGCTAAGTGTTCCAAAAGAAAACACAGCTGTTCAAACGGTAGTTTGGAGTGATGGTAGTGTTGAGGAATGGAAAGCATCAAATGTATTAAAAACAGCTAAGAATTATGAAGAAACTCATCCGGGTTATATTGTAATTGGGGCAGTAAATGGAGATTTCTTCTATATTAATACTACTCAAGAACCATTAAATTATCACGTTCAAGAAGGAGATGTTTTGAGAGCAGCTTGGGATGGTGATCCAAACTGGGGTGTTATTGGTTTTGTAAGTAGTAAGAGTCATTTAGTTGGTCTACCATCAAAAAGCGCATCAATGTACTTAAAAAAGATTACCGATGAAGCAACAACTGAACTTGCTGAAGTGTCAGCTACTAATGTAGCACCTGGTGCTGATGGAGTTTATGTATATACTAAACATTTAAGTAAAACAGTTGATTTAACTGGTTATACAGTTTATAAAGTTTCAACAACTTTATATCGTGATTATCGTGGTGGATACTTCGCGAAAGGTAAAGTTTTGGGAGTTGAAAATATTACAAGTTTATCAAATGTTCCAAGTGGAACATTCTATATCGCAACTAAATCAGTTACATTAAATGTAGATGAAGAAGTTAAAGTTGAATATAACTTAACAGGAAGTGTTGTGGGAGCGGAAAATGTTGTTGGATATTGCTATCCATGTTTGAATAACTCTCTTCCAATGTTCCAAAATATTAGTCCAAAAGTTATGGATGGATATTTCACAACATTAAATCCACGTACATTAGTTGGATTTAAAGCCGATGGTAGTGTTGTATTAATGGTTATCGATGGACGTGGTTCGGTATCTGAAAATCTAGAAGGTGCAACATTATTCCAATGTGGTGAATTATTAAGACTTGCTGGATGTGTTGAAGGATATAACCTTGATGGTGGTGGATCATCAACTATGATGGCAAGAATTAATGGCGAATTAACATTAATTAATGACCCATCTGATGCACGTCAAACAGGGCAACCTTGGGGAACATTAAGAGGTATTGGTAATGCGATTCTTTTAGTTATGAAAGACCCTAAGATTGAAGTTGAAGAAGCGGTAGGTAATACTATTACAGTTAAGAGAACTGGTGAAGTTGTAGATGGTAGATTAGAAAATATTAAAGTTAATATCGATAATAAAACTTACGATTTAACTGGTGATGAATTAACAATTACTGGTTTAGATAAAGCTACTGAATATGAAATTACTTATGAATATGATATTGTTAATGATGATGGTAGTGTTGATCATGGTATAAGTGAGACATTCTATCGAACTACTGAAGATTATGCCTTCCCTGAATTAAAAGAATTTGTAGAGCATAAATTAGATAAAGGAACAGTAACTTTAAAATATAAAGTTGATGCTGAAGAAGAAGATGTAAAACGTGTATTTATTAAACATGGTTCAAAAGAAATTGCATTAGAAGGATTATCTGGTAGAATTAAAATTGAAGAAATAGATACTGAAATTGAAAATGAATTTAAATTAATGGCAGAACTTTCAAATGGTGATGTCGTTGAACTTGGAGTAATTAAATATGAAGCCAACACAATTCCAGCTTTAGATAAAACTCCAAGTGATGAAGAAGGAAAAGTTGAAAATCCTACTGATGATAGTACATCAGGATGTAAAAAAGAAGCTGCGTTACTTGTGGTTAGTCTAATATCACTAGCAAGTTTGCTTGCATTATTTAGAAAGAAAAAATAGTTCCTAAATGGGAGGAAAAAATCGCATGAAAAAAATACAAACTAAAAAAATAATATTATTACTGTTATTTGCTTTTATATTGCCACTTCTAAATGTTTCTGCATATACTCCAAAAGATTTATCAAGATATGCTAAAGAAATAAACGAAGCGCAAAATTGGAAATTAGAAGGACAAGTAGAACTTACAAAACAACAAATTTCAACGGTATATAATGGAGCTATGGAAGGTACTCCATTATGGAATAACCATACTGTTCAATGGTTAACGGTAGGTGAAGAAAGTGCTGTAAAACCAGTTGTATGGAGTGTTGGGGGAGCTGAAAACTGGAAAGCCACAAACTTAGATCGTACAATTCAAGATTATGAAACTACTCACCCAGGATATATCGTTGTTGGTGCGGTAAATGGAGACTTCTTTGATAACTCTGCTGGAGGAACTGGAGAACCTACAAACTTCCATGTTCAAGAAGGTGACGTATTACGTGCTAAAGCACCAGGTGGAAGTTACCGTGGTGTATTAGGATTTGGAGAAACTAATAAAGATCACGTTGCTGTATTTGGTCAACAAAGAGAATCAAACATGTCTTTAGAAGTGCTACAAAATGGAAAAACTGTTGAAACATTAACAGTTGCTGGAACAAATAAAACTCCAAGTGAATCCGGAGTAAACGTTTATACTAAAAAATTAGGTGAAAATGTTAATTTATCTGGATATGTTGTATATGAAGGGACATACACAAAATATCGTGATTATAGTGGTGGGTACTTCTTAAAAGGAACTATTACTGGTAAAGCAGATGTTACAAGTTTATCAAGTGTTGAAGCTGGTAAATTCTATGTTGCAGCTAAATCAGAAGTTTTAACTGCAGGTGCAAATGTTAAAGTTGAATATAACTTAGCAGGTGAACTTGCTGGCATTGAAAATGCGGTTGGATTTATCTATCAAGTATTAAAAGACGGACAACCACAATATGCAAATACAACATCAGCTAATAACGACAATGCATTATTTATTAATACAACTCATCCACGTACTTTAGTTGGATTTAAAGAAGATGGAAGTATCGTTTTAATGGTTATTGATGGACGTGGAAGTGTGGGAGATAACCTAGAAGGTGCATCATTATTCCAATGTGGTGAATTATTAAGACTTGCTGGATGTGTTGAAGGATATAACCTTGATGGTGGTGGATCATCAACATTAATGGCAAGAATTAACGGAGAAATGACTTTAATTAATGACCCATCTGATGCACGTCAAACAGGTCAACCTTGGGGTGTATTAAGAAGTACAGGTAATGCGGTATTACTTGTTATGAAAGACCCTAAATTACAAGTTCAAGAACCAGTTGGAAATTCTATTACTCTAAAGAAAACTGGCGAAGTTGTTGATGGAACATTACAAAATGTTACTTTAAATGTAGATGGTAAAGAATATGAAATGACAGGTAATGAAGTAACAGTTACTGGTTTAATTCCAAATATGGAATATAGTGTAAGTTATTCATATGAAATTTTAAATAAAGATGGAACAATTGATAAAGGAACAAGCCATACATATACATTAAAAACTGAAGATTATGCCTTCCCTGAATTAAAAGATTTTGAAGAATCAAAATTAGAAGAAGGTGTAGTTACATTCAAATATCGTGTCAAAGATGATAATGCGGTTGTCAGCAAGATGTATGTTAAGAATGGTGATGTTGAAACATTAGTTGAAGGATTATCAGGAAAAGTTTCAGTAAACGTTGCTGATACAACTGTTGAAAATGAATTTGTATTAATGGCAGAGCTTACTAATGGAAAAGTTGTAGAACTTGCAAAATTAGTTTATGCGGCTGGATCTATTCCAAAAGCTGAAAATACACCAGTTGATCCAGGAACTTCAGATAACCCAACTGATCCAGGAACAAATGATTCTGGATGTAAGAAAGATTTAGCTTTAGTAGTTACTGGTTTAATTACAATGGCTTCTTTAGGATTAATTGTTTTAAAAAAGAAGAGATAATAATATATGTTTGATATTAAAAAAATGACTTTAGAAGAAAAAATTGGTCAAATGATTGGTTTTGCTTTTAAAGGTACAGATTATAATTCAGAATTAAAAATGCAAATTGAAGATATGAAAGTGGGACTTGTAATTTATTTTAAAGATAATTGTGCAAGTCCTGCACAAATCTTCAACCTTAATAAAGAAATTTATAAGAATGCTAAAATCCCTCCATTTGTGAGTTTAGACCAAGAAGGAGGAATGGTAGCGCGTGTTACTGAAGGAGTTACTCAATCACCTGGAGCAATGCCAATAAGTGCAACAGGTAATCCTAAAAATGCATATAAACTTGCATACAATATGGGTCGAGAACTTCAAATGTTGGGGTTTAACTTTAATTTTGCACCAGTAGGTGATATTAATAATAACCCTAAAAACCCAGTTATTAATGTAAGATCTTATTCAGAAAACCCTGATATTGTATCAGAATATGTAGTTGAAGCAGTTAATGGTTATAGTGATGCCTTAATGATGTCTTCAATTAAACATTTCCCTGGACATGGAGATACAGCGGTTGACTCTCACGTTGGTTTACCGGTTGTTGATTTTGATGAAAAACGTTTATATGAAATGGAATTAAAACCATTTATTAAAGCTAAAGAACTTAATTTGCCAGGTATAATGGTAAGTCATGTATTATTTACAAAATATGATGATAAGTATCCATCTACTTTATCAAAAAAAGTAGTTCAAGGGTTATTAAGAGATGAAATTGGATATGATGGATTAGTTGTAACTGATTCATTAACAATGAAGGCGGTTTTCAATAATTTTACAATTGAAGAAATTGTTGAAAATGGCTTTAATTCTGGAGATGATATTTTGCTTCTATGTGGAGCTCGCGATATTAATCTTCAAAAAGATTTTTATGATACTGCTGTAAGACTTGCTAAAGAAGGGAGAATTCCTCTTACAAAAATTGATGAAGCAGTAGAAAGAATTTTAAAATATAAAGAACAATTCATTAGACCAATGGCTGATTCATTCGAAGATATTGAAAAAGAATTATGCAATGAAGAAGCGGTTGCATTTAGTGAAGCGGTAAGTTTAGATAGTATTACCTTAATAGAAGATAACAAGAAATTATTACCTATTAAAAAAGAAGAGAAAACACTAATTGTTTTCCCTCAAATACAAGTAGTAACTTTAGTTGAAAATGATGAAATGGGACTTATGTCACTAGCGGAATTTATGCCTTTTGCTTGTGATAAAATATATATGCCATTATCACCAAGTGAAGAAGAAAAAGAATTATTGTTGAAAAAACAAACAGAATATGATAAAATAGTATATTGTAGCTATAATGCGTGCTTTAATCCAGAACAAGCAAATTTAATAAATTCATTAGATAAAAATAAATTAATTGTAGTTGCGATTAGAACACCATATGATTATGGCGTATTAGAAAATATTTCAACATATGTATGTAGTTATGAAGCTACACCACTAGCTTTTAAATCACTATCAAAAGTGCTAACTGGTAGTGCAGAAGCTAAAGGAAAAATTCCAGTGACAATTAAGGAGGTATAAAATGAAAGTAATCGTTACAAAAAACTATGATGAAATGAGTAAAGTAGCAGCAGATATCTTAATTGAACAAGTTAAGAAAAATCCTCGTTCTACTTTAGGGCTTGCAACAGGAAGTAGCCCAATTGGTACGTACCAAAAAATTATTGAAGCATACAATAATAAAGAAGTGAGCTTCAAAGATGTTAAAACTTACAATTTAGATGAATATTGTGGTATTAGCATTGATCATCCACAAAGCTACTATTGCTTTATGCATGATAATTTATTCAATCACGTTGATATTAAAGAAGAAAATGTTCACATTCCAAGTGCAAGAGGAACTGAAAGTGAAATTCAAGCTCAATGTAATGCATACAATGAAGCATTAAAAAAGGCATCAATTGATATTCAATTACTTGGTATTGGTGGAAATGGTCATATTGGATTTAATGAACCAGGTACATCATTTGAACAAGAAACATTTGTAGTTACACTTGCCGAAAGAACTAGAGAAGATAATAAACGTTTCTTCAATAGTATTGATGAAGTTCCTACTCATGCGGTAACGATGGGTATTAAAAACATTATGCAAGCTAAATCAATTTTAATGTTAATTAGTGGTAAAGGAAAAGCTGATACTGTTGTAAAATTATTAAGTGGTGAAGTTACAACAGATTTCCCTGCAAGTGTTCTTTATAGACATGAAGATGTTACTATTGTTGTAGATGAAGATGCATATTCTAAATATGCTGAACAAAATTAATTAAATTTGGTAATAAGTGGAAATAATTGTGTGTTATATTGTTTGAAAAAGCGGCATTTTTGTTAAAAAAATCAGTATGAATTTGAGTAAACTTAGAAAAAACGAAAATATTCTTAGTTAATTTATAATAAAATGCTTGCCAAATCAAAACGTTTGTGCTATAATATAACCGCAAACACTTTCAAATACATTCTATTAGGAGGAAAAAAGAAAATGAAAAGAGTATTTGCTTTTATAAGCTTATTTGCAATCGCTCTAGTAATGTTCGGTTTTGGTACTACTGTTAAAGCTGCTGAACCAGCTGAAGGTAAATGGTTCGAAAACCCATATTTACTAACTGACGATGAAGGAAATGTTGTTGAAATTCCTATGTATATCATGAATAGTATTACAACTACTTTCCCAGATCATTTCGATTATGAAGGTGCTAAAGGTACTGAATATGAAGATAAAAACTGGGGTGGAAGTGTACGTCAATATGCTTGGAATGGTGTTAAAGTAGTAATCCCTCAATATAACGCTGAAGGTGCTACAGGTCAATACTATGGTATTTACCCTCAAGGTGCATCTAAAGGTGGACAAATCGGTATTGGTGGATATATCTACACTACTACTGGAACTTATGATAAAGGATCATTCTACAAAGGTGGTTCATATGTAAGAACTGCTCCTGGTGACCCATCATTAAGTTTCTATTTATTTAATGACCAAGAAGCAGACTGGTCAATGGTTGATATTAACAAAGCTAACGCTGCTAACCCATACATCATCTTTGATGGTGCTGGTAAAGCTGTAGCTGGTGTTATGTTACCAGACACAAGTAAAAATGCTGTTGAAGCTGCTTATGGATTAGGTCAAGAATTCTGTTGGGATGAAAATGGAGTTGGTGTTGTTGCTAACGCTGATGCTTCTAACTGTGCAAGAGTTTTAGTTGACGGTGAAGAAGATGATTTAGACAAACCAATTTTAGATGAAAACGGAGAACCTACTGGTGAATATGAAAAAGTTCAAGTTCCTGGTGAAGATCCTAACTACGTAACTTATCGTTTCGTATGGATGCACATGGAAGAAAAACCTGCTAACTTAAATAATAACTATTTAGGTGAAGGATGGAAAGCTGATAACTGGGACTTCTATAATGAAGAAACTAAAGTTGCAGTTGCTATCTTAGGTTCAGCATTCAACTATGGTGGTGGAATGTCTGGTGCAGAACTTGCAGCTGATGAATCAGATGCAGATGGTGTTCGTGCTCCATTCAACGCTACTGTTATCCCTGCTGGTGGTTTATTATACAAATTCGGTTACTTAGAAAGAACATCTACTTTATTACCTTTATATAAAGAAGTTCAAGCACAAGCTTATTTATATGGTCGTGAAGAAGGATATGCTCAAACTGTAAAATGCCATAACTATGCTGCAAGCGATATCGAATATACTGATACAGTATTAGATGGTATGGGATTATCATTAATTGAAGGAACTAATACAATTGAAGTTGTTGCAGGAACTCAAATCGATTTCGATAAATTAATTGATTTAACTGGTGTTTCTTACTGCTTCACTGATGAAAATGACCCATTCTCATTCACAAGTTCAGTTATGACTGAAGATGATTTTGCTGCTAAAAAAGCTGCATTTGTTGAAGCTGAAAAAGCTTTATTAAGAGAAGAAGTTGCTTATGAAACTTACCAATCATGGTTAGATGAACAAGCTGCAAAAGAAGCTGGATTAAAACAAGCTGTTGCTGATGCAAAAACTGCATTAGATAACGCTAAAGCTAACAAAGTTGCTTTAGAAGATGCTGCTGAACAAGCTATCTTAGCATCTGAAAAAGATACTATTGTTAACGAATATAAACAATTATTAAAGACTATCGAATTAGCTGAAGCTGCAATCGAAGATAAGAAAGCAGAAATCGCTAAATTAGAAAAAGCATATGAAATTGCTAAAACTGCTTATGAAGCATCAACTATTTCTCATAGAGATACATTACAATATCAAGGTTATAATACTTCATTAAGTGATGCTAAAGCTGCTCATGATGCACAATTAGCTATCTTAACTTCATATGTTGCATTAGGTTTAGGTAATGAAGGTATTACTATTGCTGATGTTGCTGTTAAAGCTGAACAAGATAAAGTATTTGAAGATTGGAAGATCACTTTTGCAAATGCTGAATTACAAGCTGCTAAAGCTGCATTCATCGCTGCAATTGGAACTGCTGATGAAGAAACTGCACGCGCTGCATTAGTTGCTGCATTTAAAGTTGATTCTAATGATACATTCGCTCCTGAATATGCTGCAGTTGTTAACGAATTCATCGACTTATTAGTTGACTTAAATATCGCTAACATCGCAATGCATGACTATGTTGAAGAATGCTTAGAAAATACAGTTTCATTAAAAGAACAAATGTTAGCTGCTGAGAAAGCTGTTGTTGATGCAAAAGCTGAATTAGGTGCTGCAAAAACTGATAAAGAAGCTGCTACTGGATTATACTTAGCATTAGAAGAAGCTGAAGCTGATAGAGTTGCTTATATCGCTAAATACTTAGCTGGTGATGCTGACTACGCTAAAGCTTGCAAAGCTGTTGAAGAAGCTCAAGCTAAATATGATGCTGCAGTTGCTGAATTAGGTAACCCTACTATTGTTGATGACAAAAATACTAAAGAAGATGAATCTAAAGCTGCTACTGGATACTATGCTGAATATGAAAAAACTGTAAATGAAGTTGAAGCTAATATCACTGCAGTTGCTAAAGAAAGAGCTGAAAAAGTATTTGAAGAATGGAAAGCAAATGAATATGCTGATGAAATCGCATTAGAATATAACGTAACTGTTGATGGTAAATTAGAAGTATTTAAATCTCCATATAAGAATAAAGATGAATTCTTAACTGCATTCTTTACTGATTTCTATAACTTCTTAATTGAAAAAGGAACTGTTACTACTGCACAATGTGCTAATGTTCAATTATTCATGCACTCATCTGCTACTGCAAAAGACTATGCTGGTTACTATACTGGTTTAGCTGGTGCATCTACATTCCAACCATTCTTAACTGATAAAGATGTTGCTGTTAAATGGGAAAGTGCTATTAACTACTTTACAAGAATTAGAAAAGGTAACGATTTATGGGCATCTCCTTGGGGAACTTACTCAGTAATGTTCAAAAATTACTGTCAAGGTAAGACTCATGCAAGTTATGGTCCTGTAACTCCAGAAGAAGCTGCTGGATACCCAGTTCCAACTAAATATGAAGATTATGTATTACCTGTAAGCACAGTTATTAACGATGTTACTTATGTAACTGTAAACGTTAAGAGCCCTATCTTAGGATTATCTTCTACAATTGATTTAGAATTTGTTGCTGTTGAAGACGTTTATGACGTAACTCCAATTATTGAAGTTAACGCTGCTCAATTATATGTTACTGATCCTTCTACATTCAATGTAAGAACTATCGCTACTGCATATGATAGAGTTTATAGTGAATCTTGCGGAATTAAAGGTAATGACATCTCTTCTCAAATCAACTTCGTTTGCCCTGAATTAGACGCTGCATTAGCAAGTGGTGTAGTTAGTGGTGAATTCCCAGTTGAAATGACTGTTTATAACAGAAACGGAAGAAAAGCTGTTACTGAAACTGCAGTTGTTAAATTTGTTGACACTGTTGCTCCAGTATTACAAGCTCGTGATGTTACTATCAACTATGGTGAAGACTTCCATTACTTAGATGGTATCTACTTCGCATATGATAACGTTGAAGGTAACTTATTCGAAGCTGACTACTTCGCATTCGCTGCTGAACAAGATACAGTTAACTGCTACAAACCAGGTGAATACACTGTAAAAGTTTCTGCAATGGATAAGAGTGGTAACTCAAGAGAAGTTGAATACACAGTAACTGTTAATGAACAAGAAGTTGTTCTTGATGAAGTTTTAGATGCTATCGAAGACGTTAATACTGCTGTTAAAGATAGTGAAGAAGCTGTAAGCGATAAAGTTGACGGATCTAAAGACGAAGTTATCGCTGGTCAAGATCAAATCAAAGACGGTGTTCAAGGTGCTACAGATGCTGCAGCTGATAATACATTAGTAGTTGTTGCTACAGTATTAGCTGGTGTTGCTGCATTAGCAAGCGTTGGTGCTGTTGTATTAGTAGTTTTAAAGAAAAAATAATAATTAGATAATTATTAAATATCTTATAACTATATAAAAGGTATGAGGAAGATTTAATCTTCCTCATATTTTTATTTTCTATATTATTGTAAAAAAAATATATTAATAGTAAAATATTAATATAGGAGTATATAGATATGAATATTGTTAAATTAAGAGATTTTAAAGAGTATAATTTGTTATACGAAATGTGGAATAAAGAACTAGGTTTTATATTCCCCATAACTAAAAAATTGTTTGAAAAAAATGTTTTTTCATATGGTGACAAAGTATTAGATTCATCGTTTGTATGTTTAATTAATAATCAACCAGTTGGTTTTATAATTGGAAAAATATGGGAAAAAGATTATGATTTGCCCACATATGAAAAGAGTGGTTGGATTAGTTTAATCTATGTAATGCCTGGATTTAGAAATCAAGGAATCGGTAGTAAACTACTTAATTTAGTTGAGGAAATTTTTGAAAAACAAAACAAAGAAGTTATTAATCTAGGTCGTGATTACTTTAACTTTTTTCCTGGACTTCCGACAGATCTTAAGTATTATCGTGATTGGTTTAGTAAAAGAGGTTATACTTTAGGATATGATACTAACGATTTAGTAAAACATGTAACGGTTGATACTAAAAAAGAAATGCTTAAACCATTTAAAGATGGAAAAAATTATCAAATTAGAAGAGCTAACATTAATGATTTATCAAAAATAGATGTCCTTATTAAAAACAATTGGCCTGGTAGATGGCATATTGAATTCCTTGATTATGTGGAAAAGGGTGGAACAGGTTATGAATATATGATCTGTATTGATGAATTAGAAAATGTTGTTGGTTTTTGCAAATTTTGTGATTATAATACTCCAACTATTCTTACTAGTTATAGTTTGAATTTTCATGGTCGTTTCGAAAAAATCGGGGGAATTGGGCCGCTTGGGGTAGATATAAATTACCGAAGAAGAAATATTGCGAATAACATATTGAAAAGTATAATTAATGAATTAATTGATAAAGGTGTGGCTGATATCATTATTGATTGGACAAACCTTATGCATATTTATCGTAATTATGGTTTTGAAATATGGAAATCTTATACTTATACACAAAAAGAAATAATTTGCCAAAATAAGTAAATAAAAAGTTGTTAAAACGCTTTCTTTTTTTACAAGATTATGCTATAATAATAGTGAAGTAATATGAATGCGTTTTCTTTCATTATAATAGGGCCAAAGAAAAGGTATTTATTATACTGATATAAATTTTAAGGAGGAAAACATGAAACTTAAAAAATATTTCTTATTAGCAGTTGTAATGTTATTTGGAATTTTTGCGTTAACAGCATGTGGTGGTGGAGAAGAAACTCCAGATAATCCTGACGGTGGTAGTGGTACACAAGTAACTGATAAATGTAAAGATGGACATACATTTAAAGATGGAAAATGTACTGTTTGTGATGCTAAAGATCCAAATTATCAAGGAGGAGACTCAGGTATAAATCCTACTGACGTTAACTGCGCATTAGACCGTGAAAATGAACTTTGCTTAGACCCAGAAACTTGGAACTGGGAATATAACAAAGACGATTGGGACGGAAAAGGTATGGAAATCGAAATTATGGTTTTACCAGTAAGTGAATATGACCCTAACGATGCAAACTATAGTGGAGAAAGAAAAACTGAAAAACGTCAATTAATCGCTAAAATTGAATCTGAATATAATATCGATATCGTTTATAAAGATTATCCAGCTGAAGCTCCTTGGGGACCTGAACGTGTTAAATGGATCTTCACAGGTGTTTTAAATGGTACTGATGTTGGTGATATCTTCTTAATTGACTCTAGCTGGGTTCCAACTCTTGCTAGAAATAGTGCTATCGCTGAATTATATAATACTAAACGTGAAACTGGTATTTTCACAGATTATAACTATGAACAATCTAATAACTATAATTTAATGGGACAATACAATAGTAAAGTTTATGCTTATGCAAGTGGTGAAGCTCGTCCTGACCACTGGTTACACTATAATCAAGACTTAATTGACCAATATAACTTACCAGATCCAGCTACATTATGGAACAATAATGAATGGACATGGAGCGCATTTAAAGATTTATTAGCTCAAGCTCAAGCTTTATTTGATGCTGAAAAAGAAAAAGGTGAAAAATGGGCATTTGGTGGAGACTACTTCGATGTTGCTAAAGGTTTAGTTGCAGCACGTGGTGGAGCATTCATTAAAAATGGTCGTGTATTATTAACAAGCCAAACTGTAATTGATGTATTCTCTGATTTACAAGAAATTGAAAACTTATATTGGGAACCAAACGGATCAACAGTTTCAACTACTAACTTCAAAGATGGATTAGTATTATTCCAAACTGGTGGTATGTGGTTCTATGGAAATGCTGAACGTTGGCCAGCTACTTTAGACTTCTCAATTTCAGCTGTTCCTTATCCAAGAAACGATGACGATGTTAACTTAGATACATATCAAATTCCTATTGGATATGAAGGTATGTATGCTATTCGTAGCGTTGAAAACGGAGAAAACGGATTAAGTTCTGCTATCTTATTCAACATCTTTGATGATTTAACAAATGGTTTAAAACCTGAATCTAAATCAACAGCATTATCTCCAGATGAAAAATATCAAGCTTACTTAGAAGCTAGAATTGACTCTGCAGAATCTGTAGCTGCAATCATGGATGTTCAAACTACTGAAGGATTAACTTATTTCGAAATGATCGGTGTAGTTTCAATGAGTTTAGGTGATGGATCTCACTATGGTGAATATGGTATTTATCCTCAATCATCAAGCTTAATTGTTAACTCTAAAGGAGATAAGACTCCATCTGTAGTATTAAGTTCATTACAAGATATTTATCAAAAAGAATTAGATGCTTTATTAGCAGGATAATTTATGAAATTTAGAGATTGATATAGAACATATGTTCTATTCAATCTCTTTTTTTTTATGCTATAACTTTATTTTAAATCTAAAATATGGTAAAATATATATGATAAAAAGGAGTGATTTTCTTGGATATTGAAAGAAAATATAATAGTAAAGCCCATCGTTTTTTTGAATGGTTGTTTATGTTAGTATTTGTCAATATTATGACAATTTTATTATTAATTCCAATTATAACAATTTTACCGGCCATTACTGCGATGTACGCAACAATAAAAGATTCTATTACAGAAGGACCTAATAAACCAATAAGAATGTATTTCAGTAATTTTATGAAATACTCGGAAAAAAGTTTTATCATGGAACTTGTGATTGGGATAATCTTAGTAATTGCCGGAATTAGTATGTGGTATTACTATGGTAAGATTGCTCCGGGAGAGTTATTATCAAATATTGGTTTTTGGATTATGTTTATTTTTATTGTTATCATAGTTATCATGGTTTTACATATTCCACTACTAATAGTGACTTTTAAAACTTTAAGAACTAAAGAGTTATTAAAAACTTCAATGTTTATTGCTTTTAGATATATTGGAATTACTTTAATTGCTTTAGTGTTATTTGTTATTTCAATTGTGGGAATTGTTGCGGCCCCAATTTGGTTTTTAGTAGGGTTAAGTGGACCGGCATTTTTAGTAATAAAGGTTTGCGAACCATTATATTACCGTTTAAATAAAATTGATTTTGAAAAAATTATGCGTCAAGTAGACGAGGAGGAAGAAGAAAATGAGTAGAACTATTTTAGGTATTGAAAGAGTAAGTGAATTTAAAAATATATTTGAAAATAAACGAATTGGGTTAATTACTAATCCAACAGGTATCGATGGGAACTTTAAAAGCAGTATTGATATCTTACGTGAACAAACTAATTTAGTGGGTTTATTCTCACCTGAACATGGTGTTCGTGCATCTATTCAAGCAGGGCAACATTTAGAAACATATATTGATGATGAAACAGGAATTACTGTATATAGTTTATATGGAAAAACTCGCAGACCAACTAAAGAAATGATGGATGCGGTAGATGTGATGACAATTGATATTCAAGATGTTGGTTCTCGTTATTACACATTTATCTATACAATGGCTTATTGTATGCAAGCTTGTAAAGAATATGGAAAAAAATTTGTGGTATTTGATCGACCAAATCCAGTTAATTGTGAAAAAGTTGAGGGAAATATTTTAGATTTAAAATATCGCTCATTTGTTGGATATTATCCAATGCCACAACGTCATGGTTTAACAATTGGAGAACTAGCTTTATTATTTAATAAAGAATATAAAATTGGTTGTGATTTAGAAGTTATACCAATGCTTAATTATGAACGTTCAATGAGTTTTGAAGATACTTCACTTCCTTGGGTTATTCCTTCTCCAAACTTCCCAACAATTAATACGGCTTATGCTTATAATATTACTTGTGTATTAGAAGGAACAAATGTCGCTGAAGGACGCGGAACAACAACTCCATTTGAATTATTTGGTGCTCCATGGATGAAGAGTGAGGTTTTATCTCGCCAATTAAATGAATTAAATTTACCAGGAGTATATTTTAGACCACAATACTTTACGCCTACTTTCTCAAAATACGCAGGAGAATTATGTGGTGGAGTATATTTACATATAACTGACCGCAATGCTTGTCATTCTATTAAAACAAGTTGGGCAATTCTTAAAGTTATTAGAGAAAATTACCCTGAACACTTCAAGATTAATGCGCCATACGTAGAAGGACGTCCATGTATGTTTGAATTTGAAACAGGATGTGATTATATTCGTGATATGACTTATACCCTTGAAGAAGAATGGGCTCTTCTTGATAAAGATGAAGCTGAATTTAAGAATATTAGAAAAGAATATTTAATTTACTAGAGGTTTTATGAAAAAAACAAAATTTGCTGTTTCCGTATATGAAGGGTTAAAAGATTACCCAATTGAAAAAAACTTTGAATACTTAAATGAGTGTGCAAACCTGGGAATAAAATTAGTGTTTACTTCCGCTCATATTCCGGAGGCTGGCAACATTCAAGAAGAAATTGATAAATTAGCAAGTGTTATTGAAAAAAATGGTATGCAGCTAATTATTGATGTCTCTAAACCAATGATGGAAAACTTTGTTATTCCTAAATGTACTTATGCGTTAAGACTTGACTGGGGATTTAATGATGATGATATTGTTGAGTTGTCTAATACATTAGATTGTAATATTGAACTTAATGCTTCAACAATTTCGATTGAAAAACTTGTTAAATTGTTAGAAAAAGGCTTAAATCCTAAAAAAACAAGAATGAGTTATAATTTTTATCCCAAACCATTTACTGGTTTAGATATTTATGAGTTAATTCAAAAAAATATGGTATTCCATGAATTAGGTTTTACCACAATGGCGTTTATTCCTTCCTTAATTAATAAGCGTCCTCCTTTATATAAAGGAGTTCCAAGTATTGAAGCTCATCGTTACAAACCAACTTATATTAGTACGCAAGAATTAATAATGACTGGTATTGATGAAATTGGTATTGGTGATGCATATTCAACAGAAGAAGAAATCTTAGAAATGATTAGTTGTACAGCAGATTGTATTCAAATACCACTTGTTCTAACTGAAGATGTGCCACTAAATGTTTTAAAAATTTTAAATGGCCCACATCACTCAAGACCAGATCAAAGTCCATATTTAATTAGATCAAGTACAAGAAGTAAAGTTGATATTGAACCTAAAAATAATGGTAAAATTAAAAAATATCAAGTTACAGTTGATAACAAATTAAACTTAAGATATATGGGTGAAGTTGGTATCTGGATGAGAGATGTTGAGTGTGAAGAAGCCAATGTTATTGGATATGTTCCAGAATATGGCTATGATTTATTAAATCTTTTAAAACCAGGTACAAAATTTAGTTTTATGATTGAAGGGAAAAAGGATGAAGAGTAATAATAAAATACCAGTTTTGGTATGTATTGATGCGGGAGGAACAAAAACAAGAATTAATATTTATGATTTAGATGGTGTTATTCTAAATACATCTTTAATTGGAGTTGGTAGTCCTGCCATTACTAAAGATTTAGAGTTCTTATCAATTGATAAAGCTTTAAAAGAAATATTTAAGAAATTTGATGAACTTTATGAGTTTAAAAATATTACAATGGGAATAAGTGGCTTGGGAGTTCATCCTGATGTTGTGCCACTTGAAAGAAAATTTAAAGAAAAGTTTAATTGTCCCGTATATATTGTGAATGATGCCATTATCGCGTTATACGCGGTTACTTGTCAAAGTTATAGTGATATTATTAATCATAAGGAAAAAGAAGGCATTTTAGTTCTTGGTGGAACTGGTAGTGCAATCTGTGGGATGAAAAATAGTAAAACACAGTTAATTGGCGGATGGGGGCATATTATTGGTGAATATGGTAGTGCCTATTCACTTGTTCACCATGCATGTCAAAGACTAATAATGCGTTTTGAACATAGTATGGCTTTACTTGAACTAGATAAGAAACTTTTATCAGCTTTTGAAATAAATGATCCATTTAAACTTAAATCAATCTTTTATTTAAGAACAAAAGGAGAAATTGCCTCTTTCGCATCTATTATTTCAACCGCTGCTTTAAATGGCGATGAAGAAGCTTTAACCATTATGAAAAATGAAGCATCTTTAATTGTAGATGGAATAATTAGACTAGTTAATAAGCAAAACATCGAAAATGGCTCAATTTTGGGCTTTAAAGGGGGATTATTTAAGAATAATAAGATAATTCCAGAAAATGTTGATAAAATGTTAAAAGAGAAGAATTTATCATTTAATTTATTAATTGATGAACAAGATCCAATAATTGGAGCTTACTATTTATCAAAAACTAAGGTTTTGATGGAGGGATAAATGCTTAAGAAATTACAAAAGAAAAAAGTGTTATATGCGGTTGGATTAATGAGTGGAACATCCCTTGATGGTGTTGATGCCGCCTTAGTTAAAATTAACAATAAGAAAAACCCAACCTTCGAAATGGTTGAGTTTGAATCAATTAGTTATCCAGAATCTTTAAAACAAAAAGTCTTAAAAAACTCTAGTCCAGATTCTTCCAATATTCAAGAAATCTGTAGTTTAAATGTAGAGTTATCAAATGCTTATGTTGAAGCTGTTAAAAAAGTATTAGAGAAAGCTTGTTTTGATTTAGAAAAGTTAGATTTTATTGCTAATCACGGACAAACTGTTTGGCATAATTCAAATAATTTAGGGGGGCATGCTTCATCTACTTTACAGTTAGGGGACGCTTCAACAATTAGTGCAGCCTTTAATAAACTTGTAATTTATGATTTTAGAACCCTAGATATGGCTTATGGCGGAAGTGGAGCTCCACTTATTCCCATGAGTGAATTTATGATTTTTAGAAATAAAGATATATCTAGAGTACTTCTAAATATCGGAGGGATTGGTAATATTACTTATATGCCAAAAAATGCGAAAATCGATGAAGTATTTGCTTTTGACACTGGACCAGGTAATATGCTTATTGATGCATCTTGCATGAAGTTATTTAGTAAACCATATGATGCATCTGGCTTAATTGGAAGAAGTGGTAAAGTTTGTGATGAAATTTTAGATGAGTTAATGGATGATGAATATTTCAAGATGCAACCGCCAAAAAGTACAGGTAGAGAAAAATATAGTAAAGAGTTTTTAAATAAAGTAATTGAAAAAGCAAAAGAATATAATTTAAAGGATGAAGATATCGTCTCAACCCTTACCGCATTTACAGCCAAGTCAATTATCAATCAAGTTGAAACTTTTGTTGAAGACTTTAATGATGGAGAACTTGTCGTATCAGGTGGGGGTGCGAATAATCCATATATCTTAGATTTATTAAAAAAATATAAAACGAAAAACTACAAAGTTATTACCGGCTTTGATTTAGGAATTAATGCGGATGCGAAAGAAGCTGTAGGTTTTGTAGTCTTAGGTTACTTAAGAATAATGAACAAAGCAAGTAATGTTATTAAAGTTACAGGAGCTAAAAAAGCTGTAAGTTTAGGTAGTATGGTCTTGCCTCAGGAGAATTAAAATGAATGTAAATATAAAAAAAATAACAACAGAAGGTAGAAACCAAAATACACTAGATATTGATAGAGTATCAACTAAAGAAATTCTTGTTAAATTAAATAATGAAGACAAGACAGTAGCGTTAGCGGTAGAAAAAGCTCTTGATCAAATTGCTAAATGTGTTGATATGGTATATGAAGTGTTTATGAATGATGGGCGCCTAATATATATGGGAGCCGGAACTAGTGGAAGAATTGGTTTAATTGACGCTGTTGAATGTAAACCAACATATGGGGTATCACCAGAAATGGTTCAATGTTTAATGGCTGGTGGAATGGGTGCGATGGTCCAAGCTGTTGAAGGAGCTGAAGATTCTAAAGAAATGGCCATTGAAGATTTAAAACGTATTAATTTAACAGAAAATGATATTGTTATTGGTATTGCTGCTAGTGGAAGAACGCCTTATGTTATTGGTGGTATTGAATATGCAAAACAAGTTGGTGCGAAAACTGCAAGTATTTCAACAAGTGCAAATACTATTATATCAAGTATGGTAGATTGTCCAATTGAAGCTGTAACAGGTGCTGAACCAATTACTGGATCAACTAGAATGAAATCAGGCACTGCTCAAAAAATGATTTGTAATATGATTTCAACAGCATCAATGGTTAAAATGGGAAAAGTATACCAAAACTTAATGATTGATGTTCAAGCAACTAATGAAAAACTTGTTGCTCGCTCAATTAGTATAATAAAAGAGGTTACTGGTTTAGATGATTTAAATGCCAAAATTGCCTTTGACAAATATGGTTCAGTTAAAAAGGCCATGCTTGGAATTTTAGCAGGTATTGATGAGGTTGCAGAAGTTGATTTAATTTTAAATAAACATAAAGGAAATATTCGTAAAGCATTACAAGAGGTGGGAATTAATGATTAAATTTGCAGAAACAATAAATGAAGGATATACTTTAAGAGGTATTTTTAATGAAGTGGAAAACTCTAAAGGAATAGTTGTCATGCTTCATGGTTTTACAGGACATTTAAATGAAAATGGATATATGTTCAAAGAATTATCTTTTAGACTTGCAGAACATGGTTATTCAAGTGTAAGATTCGATTACCGTGGTAATGGTATTAGTGATGGACGTTTTAATGAAATGACATTTGAAACTGTATTGAGTGATGCTAGAGCGATGGTTAAATATGCATTAAATTTAAAAATTAATGAAAAAGTAATTATTTTAGGTTTCTCAATGGGTGGAGCAGCCGCTAGTATGGTTGCTAAAGAATTTGAGGCTGATTTAGAAAAATTGGTTTTACTTTCACCAGCTGCTAGTATGATGCAAACAGTTGTAGGTAGATATCGTAATAATCCAAATGTTATCTGGTATGATGAAAATAACATTGATATGGGTGGTTACTTAATGAGTAAGGCCTTTGTTGATAGTTTTGATGATTTAGATTTATATCAAAATACTAATTTAAATGTACCAGTAATCATTATTCATGGAGAAAAAGATATGTCTGTTCCTATTGAATACGGAAGAAAATATGCAAACCTTTATCCGAATTGTGAATTCTATATGGTACCTGAATCAGAACATTGCTACCAAAGAATGGATAGACGTGCTTTTGTAAATAGTCATATATTAGAATTTTTAGAAAAATAACATATACCATGGAGTAATCCATGGTATTTTTTTGTAAAAAATAAAAAATACTTGACATATGTCAAGTAAAATGATATTATATTAGGGTAGAGGTGGAGTATGGATAGAGTTGTAAAAGATATAAAAGATTTAACATTTTTAAATTGGAGTAAAATCAGAGAATCAAGTGGAACGGCTGGATCATTTTTAAAATCTTATATTAAATATCAAAATAAAAAAATATATTTTAAATTATCTGACTATAATAATATAGATAATAATTTTGGTCATGAATGTATTAATGAAATAATAATAGATAGATTGCTAGATATATTAGGAGTTGAACATTTAAAATACTATTTAATAAATTCAAAAATATATTTGGATGATAAAATGATAAATACATATGTATGTGCATCGCTTGATTTTAAAGAAAAAGGGGAAGTAAAAAATTCGTTTGATACATTTTATGAATTAAAAAAGTTTAAAAATGAGGGCATTTTAGAATTTTGTGAGAGATATGGTTTTACAGATTATATATATAATATGATAATAGTTGATTACATAATATTGAATAGAGACAGACATGGAGCAAATATTGAAGTTTTATACGATGAAAGGGCAAATAAATATCGAATTGCGCCAATATTTGATCATGGGCTAAGTTTATTATGTAAAACTGAAGAACAAGATTTAGATAATTTTGATGTAATGGAAGATAAAAAGACAAATTCATTTATAGGTTCTAGATCTCTGTTAGATAATTTAAAATTAGTAAAAAAAATGCCAAAACTAAATTCCCTCAAAGTTGAAGATAAAGAAAAACTTTTTTATAAATTAGAAGGAATAATATCCAAAAAAAGAATTGAAAAAACTTGGGAAATGATTTGGAAAAGATGGTGTTATTATGAAAGTTTGTGTAATAAAGAATGAATATTATCATAAAATATTGGGGTATTTATTTTATTATGAACAAAATAATACTTTCTATATAGAATTAACAGAAAATAGTGATACTTTTGGAATGCCAATTATATTCAAACATTTTTATGATTTAGGAAAAAGAACAATTGACGGATACTGGAGTAAAAAATGGGTGTGTGAAAGAATAGTCCCTAAAGATAGACAGAATATATCTTCAATAATAAAAGATAATAACTTAAAATCATATGATGAATACAAGTTATTGTTATTGGGGAAAGGCAGATGTAGCCAAGACGACTGTATGGTTGAAGAAATTAAAGAAGAGGCGTTGCCATTAGAAATCAAAAAGCGATTTGATAAAAGAATAAGTGATTGTTTAAATATCGGATCGGAGTTTTTGTTATTTTTCAAAAATGGTGAAATTAGAAAGATAGACCACAAGAAATTAATTAAGATAAATGAATTAATGGCAAACATAGTTAATAAGCAAAATCTAATTTCTGAATATGAGGTATCTTTAGGAGGATATGGTTTAGAATTTTTAAATAATATTTTTTTAGATAGTTTGGATTTGTATAAAGCATCAATTGATACTGGCGTGGTATTTGAAAATATAAAAAAATATATTTGTGAAAGAGTTGTAAATACAACTGAAGCTACTAAAATAATGAATTGTAGTAGACAAAATATAAATGATTTAGTTAAAAGAAAGAAAATAGTACCAATTAAAAAAACATTAAAAGGTCAATTATTCTTAAAAAATGAGTTAGAACAAATATAAAGAAGGGATGCTTATATGCATCCCTTCTTTATTATATATTATTTTTTTCTAATAATACCCATTTTACGTTTCATCTTTGATAAAGTTTTTCTAGCAAAATAACTTGCTTTATCGCGACCATTATCTAAGATTTCATCAAGTTCTTTACTATTTAAGTAATAATTGTATTTTTCTTGAATTGGTTTCAATAAGTTTACAACTGCATCAGCTACATCCTTTTTAAATTCACCATATCCAGAATCTTTATATTTTTCCACAAGTTCTTCAATAGAAGTGTTGCTTGCACAAGAATAGATAGATAATAGATTTGAAATACCAGGTTTATTAACGGGATCAAATTTAATACTTCCATCAGAATCAGTTACTGCACTTGCGATTTTTTTACGGATAACATTTTCTTGGTCTAAAATAAAGATAGAAGCTTTTTCTAAAGCATCAGATTTAGACATTTTCTTAGTTGGATCTTGAAGCGACATAATTTTGGCTCCAACTTTAGCAATTAAAGGTTTTGGTACAGTAAAAGTATCGCTAAAACGAGAATTGAAACGTTCTGCTAAATTTCTAGTTAATTCTAAGTGTTGACGTTGGTCTTCTCCAACAGGAACATAGTCTGCATTATATAATAAGATATCGCCAGCCATAAGTACAGGATAAGTAAGAAGAGCGCTTGATACTCCGGCAACTTGTTTTTGCATCTTATCTTTATATTGAGTCATCCTTTCGAGCTCTCCAATATAAGTAATAGTTTGAAGTAAGTATCCAATTTCAGCATGTTCTGTAACTTCTGATTGAATAAATAAAGTTGATTTATTTGGATCAAGTCCACATGCTAAATATAGAGCAGCAAGACTTCTAACGTTTTTTCTTAATGCTGCAGGGTCTTGGGGAACTGTTAAAGCGTGTAAGTCCGCAATAAAAATAAAGATATTATCATCATCAGATGCTTCATTTTGCATAGTAACAAAGTTTTTAATAGCTCCTAAGTAGTTTCCTAATGTAAGTGTTCCAGATGGTTGAATACCAGAAACAATTGTTTTCATATAAATACCTCCATAAAATAAAAAAATCCCCCTTATATAAAAGGACGAAATAATTTTCGTGGTGCCACCTTAATTTAGTTATTTCTAACTCTCATTGACTGTTAACGCCAGTATACGAGAAAGCATTTCCTCTTTCCACATCATTGAACCCATTCATATATAATAAGAAGGTAATTTTTCACTATCATTACTCACTAAACATCGTCATATATACTACTATTTCAAATCAAATGTTTTCAAAAAATAGTATAACATAAAATATATTTTTAGTCAAGTTAATAAATTTTTTAAAAAGTGAAATTTTGATGAAAATATTAAAAAATTAAGGCAATAAGACAATAATTTAACAAAAAATAGTGAAAATTATGCAGAAAAAGTTCAGAAAAAAAACACATGTGAAACGCTTTCATTGGTTTTTTTCAAAAAAAGACTTGTTTTATTTGAAACAATGTGATATAATGTTCGTATAAAAATTATCGAAAGGGTGAAAAATTTTATGAAAAAGATGACTAAAAAATTATTTTTATGTCTTGTGGCAATTTTAGTTGCTGTTACACTTGTTTCATGTGGTGAAGAAACACCAGAAGTTGAAAAAGTTTATACATATAATACTTATACTTCTTTATCTCCATCTAACTGGAACGAATTAACATATCAAGACGCAAATGATACACAAATTATGAGTTATATCGGAAGTGCATTCTTCACTTATGACTTCAAATTTGATGCAAACGGAGAAATCGTACCTGGTGAATTCGAAATGCAATATTCTGCTGCTACTAAATTAGAAGATATTACTTCTACAGTAGATGCTAAGTGGGGAGTTCCTGCTGATGGTAAAGGATATGCATACAGAATTACTTTACGTGATGATTTAAAATGGGAAAACGGAGATCCTATCAAAGCTGAAGACTTCGTTTATACTATGGAACAACAATTAGATCCAGCATTCAAAAACTATCGTGCTGACTCATTCTATGTTGGTGGAACAATTATTAAAGGTGCTAAAGAATTCGCTAAACAAGGTGAATCTGGATTATTCGCTGCTGTTGATGTTTATGGTGACAACATTACAAGTTTAGAAGGATTATATTTTGATGCTACTAACGTTTCTGCATTTGCATCAATCTTCGGTACTGCTGACATGACTCAATTAGCTGATTACAAAGCATACTTCCAAGTTGGTGATACTAATATCTATGATGAATTAGTTGCTTACGCTGGTGACGCTCGTACTCCAATGACTAAAGAACTATCTGATAAACTTGCTGGTTTATTCGGTGCAAACGGTATGTTAGGTGCTTATTGGATTTGGGCTGATGCTGAAATTGGATACTTCACAGTTACTGAATATACATATCCTGAAATGGATTTCTCAGAAGTTGGTATCTATGCTGAAAGCGATACTGAATTAGTTATCGTATTAGAAAAAGCATTACCATTATTAAAAGAAGATGGTTCTTTATCATACCAAGCTGCTTATAACATGTCTTCATTACCATTAGTTCACAAAGCTACTTATGAAGCTAACAAAGTTGAACCTACTGATGGAAATACTTTATGGACTTCTACTTATAACAGTAGTAAAGAAACTACAATGAGCTGGGGACCATATAAATTAGAAAGTTTTGAATCTGGTAAAGAATATGTTTTAGTTAAAAACGAAAACTGGTATGGATTCAACATGGAAGAATATAAAGGTCAATATCAAACTGATAGAATTGTTTGTGAAACTATCAAAGAATGGAACTCTGCATGGGTTAAATTCTTAGCTGGTGAAATCGATGGTATCGGTATTGACGTTACTGTTGCTGATGAATATAAAGGTTCTGCACAAGCATATTTCACTCCAAGTGATTTCGTTGGTTCATTACAATTACAATCAAGTAAAGAAGGATTAAAAGCTCGCGAATCTGAAGGTGTTAACAAATCAATCTTGAGTTATGTTGATTTCCGTAAAGCTTTATCATTAGCTATCAACAGAGCTGAATTTGCTAACAAAACTACTACTTCTTCATTAAAAGGATTTGGATTATTCAATTCAATGCACTACTATGATGTTGAAAATGGTGGAGTTTATAGAAATACAGATGAAGCTAAGAAAGTATTATGTGAAATCTATAACGTAGATCCTTCTAAATATGCAAGCTTAGATGAAGCAGTAAATGCTATTACAGGTTATGATTTACCTGCAGCTAAAGAATTAGTTACTAAAGCTTATAATGAAGCATTAGCAGCTGGTGATATCAAAGAAACTGACAAAGTTGTATTAACAATGGGTTCAGGTGCTATCAACGCAACTGTTGAAAGAAGATATAACTTCATCAAAGAATCATGGGTTGAATTAGTTAAAGGTACACCACTTGAAGGTAGATTAGAGGTTGAATTAAAAGACTTCTCTACTGCATGGGCAAATGATTTCCGTGCTGGTAACTACGATGTATGTATGGGTGGATGGACTGGTGCCGCTTGGGATCCAGGTTACTTCTTATTAGCTTACTTATCACCTGACTATATGTATTCTATGGCTTGGGATACTTCATCTCAACAATTAGAATTCACTATGAAAGGTGTTGCCGAAGATGGTGGAGACATCACTGATACTATGTCATTATTAGAATGGTATGACTGCTTAAATGGTGCATCTGGAGCTAAATATGACTTCAGCTCTAACACATTAGAAGAAAGCCAAAGATTACAATTAATCGCTGCTTTAGAAAAAGAAGTATTAAAAGTTTACTATACTGTTCCTCTATATAATGAATTTGGTGCAAGCTTAATTTCTTATAAAGTTGATTACATTACTTATGAATACAATACATTCTTATCATATGGTGGTATCAGATATATGACTTACAACTATAGTGATGCTGAATGGGAAGCTGAAATTGCAAAAGTTGGCGGAGAATTCAACTATAAATAATATTGTATTATAAAGAGATTTTGTGGGATAGGTATACATCTATCCCACTATCTTTATGAAAATAGACCAATAAACAACTTATTAGAAAGGAGAGTGTTTATCGATGTATATGTTGAAATATATATTTAAGAGAATTGGTTTAATGTTAATGACATTTTCAATCATTTTTGTTATGTCTTTCGTATTAATAAAAATGTTACCATTTGAACCAACACCTCAACTTGGTAAAGATATGGATATTGTTATTAACCAATTTAAGGAAAGAGGATATTATGATCCAATTCCTAAACAATTATTCTTATATCTTAAACGTATAGTTTTAAATGGGGACTTTGGTATTTGTTATAATAGCCCAGAAAACTATAATAAACCAGTATGGGATGTTTTCGTAACAAAATTACCACCAACTATTTTAATTAATATTTACTCCTCATTATTCTCAGTTCCAATCGGAATTGCGTTAGGTATCTTTGCTGCTTTAAAGAAGAATAAATGGCAAGACCATGTTATCAGTACAACAGTTATGGTATTTATTTCCGTACCAAGCTTTGTATATGCATCCTTAGTTTTATACTTATTCTGCTTTAAAGTTCCAATTTTTCCTTATAAAACGATTCTGTCGCTCAGTGCAGCGGGAGGAACATATTTGAGCTGGAGAATGTTCGTATCAATGATTCCAGCGGTTCTTGCAATGTCATTTGGATCAATTGCAGGATATGCACGTGGTACACGTGCCGAATTAACAGAAGTTTTAACAAGTGAATTTATGTTACTTGCTAGAACAAAAGGTTTAACAAAATCACAAGCGACTGTAAGACATGCATTAAGAAATGCCATGGTTCCAATTTTCCCATCAATCATTGGGGAATTCGTTGGGGTTTTATCAGGTTCACTTGTTATCGAAAAAATCTTTGGTATTCCAGGGGTTGGGGGATTATACTTAGAATCTATCAATACAATGGACTATGACTTATTTATGATGTTATCATCATTCTATATTTTAGTAGGTTTAGCTGCAGGTCTTGTAGTTGACTTATCATATGGTATTATCGATCCACGTATCAGAATGGGGGCGAGATAATGAAAGCACAAGATTATCAAATTTCAAGTGAAAAATTCAAATTCCGCGCCATGGGTGATACACTCCATGATAAGAAATTAGAAACAAAACCTGTTGGATATTTTAAAGATGCTTTATATCGTTTTACAAGAAATAAAGGTTCTATTTTAGCCGCATTTATCATTGGTTTCTTAGTGTTATTTGCGATTGTAGGACCTTGGCTAACACCATATAAAGTTAACCAAGGTGATGCATACTATGCTAACGTATTGCCAAAAAGTGAATTATTCGCTAAACTTGGTTTAGGCATCTGGGATGGAGTAGGAACTCAAAGTCGTGTAAGTAAAGTTACATTAGATAAGTATCTTGCTATTGAACAAGAAACTGGAGATAAAGTTGTTGTAGGTGATATTTCTGAAACTGAAGAGTATGAAAAAAATAAAAAAGTTACAAAATACACATTTGGAATTGACACATACTCTAAGGTTGGGATTGTTCTTTTAGAAGCAATGAGTCCTGAAGAATATTTAGATATTCAAAGATATCAAAATGAAACAGGAATTCAAGTAATTTATCCAATTACTGACCCTACTTTAAGAACATCAGCAATTGCTGAACAAAGTAATGCTAATATCTGGTTTAAAACTGGTAAATCAAATAGTTTAGTTATTGAATATGATGAAAATGGTAATTTAATTCCAATATATAAAGAATATACTGGAAATGATATGTATAACAGTATTCGTAAAGAAGGAGATACTCCTAAATACGATTACGGTATTCCAAAACAAAATGGTACTCAATGGGAAGTACGTGTTAAATATGATGAATATTACAAGTATTATCACACTGAAGTATTAAAAGATGGTATTGAATATCCTTCATTCATGTTTGGTGCCGATGCTAAAGGATGCGATATTTTCGTACAATTATCAAGTGGTGCAAGATTCTCATTCATTCTAGCAATTATTGTTGCGAGTGTTAACTTAATTGTTGGGGCAATTTATGGGGCTATCGAAGGATATTATGGTGGTAAGATTGACTTATTCATGGAACGTGTATCTGATATTTTATCAGCAGTTCCAAATATGATTGTCATCACATTATTAAAATATCACTTAGATGTAAACCACGTTATTGTCTTATTTATTTCATTCTTCTTAACGGGATGGATAGGTATGGCAAGCCGTACAAGAATGCAATTCTACCGATTCAAGAATCAAGAGTACGTTCTTGTTGCTAGAACATTAGGTGCAAGAGATAGAAGAATTATGTTTAAACATATTTTCCCTAATGCGATTGGTACATTAATTACTGGTTCAGTACTTGTAATCCCAAGTGTAATTTTCTCTGAAACAAGTTTAAGTTACCTAGGAATTATTAGTTTAGAAACTGGTGGTGTAACAAGTGTTGGTACATTACTTTCTAATGGACAAGCAGCACTATATACTTTCCCACACATCATTGTATTCCCAGCCGTATTCATTAGTTTATTAATGTTAAGTTTCAACTTATTCGGTAACGGATTACGTGATGCATTTAACCCATCATTAAGAGGAGCGGAGGAATAATTTATGGATAAAAAATTAGAAGTTAAAAATCTACAAATATCATTCCGTACTCAAGGTGGTATTGTTAAAGCCGTACGTAATATTTCATTTGACTTATACAAAGGTGAAACATTAGCTATCGTTGGTGAGTCTGGTTCAGGGAAATCAGTTACAAGTAAAGCTATCATGGGTATCTTAGCTGGGAACTCAATTGTTGAAGGCGGAGAAATCCTATATGATGGACAAGATTTATTAAAAATCTCAGAAGAAGATTACCACAAAATTCGTGGTGATAAAATCGCAATGATCTTCCAAGATCCAATGTCAAGTTTAAATCCAATCATGAGAGTTGGACAACAATTAACTGAAGCAATGATCTTAAAAGCAAAAACAGGTAAGAAAAATGCGAAAAACGCCTTTAATGGTTTATTAAAATTATTAGGTGAAAAAATTAATGCTTATGATACTCAATATGGAGAAAATAATGCAGCGACAGTTGAAGCTAATATAAAAGAATTTGATAGTTTCTGTATTGAAAGTACAAAAATCGAAGAATTATTTAATGATGCATATGGACAAGCAACACAACTTGAAGTAGATGCTGAAAACTTAGTATTATTACTTAAAAAGAATGTTAAAGTTGATTTAGTTAATGAATTAAAATCTATTTTAAAACTTTTAACTGAATCTATTCATCCTTATGTAATTGCTGATTCAGTTGATGTGCAAAACTATATCACAAAATTAACTGAATTAACAAGTGTTAAATATTTAGAAAATAGTGCTGAAATTATTGAATTAGTTTCTTCTGTTGATAAACTTGCTGAAGAAGCATTAAAACAAGAAAAACCTAACTTCTTTACATTAGGTTATTACAAACTTAAAAATCCAGAAGTAAATCTAGATTCTATTAATGTTTCTGAAATGAATAAGATGACTCGTGATTACTTAGATGAAAACTTTATGTTAGATTTTATTAAAATGGCTGAAAAAGGTGTTAAGTATTCACATGAAGAATCAATGAGAATTAAGAAAGAAACATTGCCTTTAATTGATGAAGTTTTAGCTTATTTTGAAAATGGTGAAATTAATGAGAAAAAATCAAAAGAAATCGTTAAGCCATTAGTTCAAAAAGTAGATTCTGCAATTGACCGCTTAATTATTAAGAAAAACAGTACTGAATATGTATTCCATTCAGCAATTGAAGGTTCAATTCGTGAATACTTCAATGGTGTTAAGAGAAACCCTATTGAAGAAAAAATCTATTTAAAGAACCAAGCTAAATATCAAAAATTAATTGATAGTGGAAAATCTCCTGATTGGGTATTAAAACCACAAATCGTAGTTGATTTAGATTTAAAATTAGAAAACATCTGCAAAGTGTTAAAACACTTAAAAGATAGTTATTTAAAAGATATTGAAACAGAATCTGTATTCAGTATCAATGAAAAAGTAATTGATGTAATTGATTACTTAAAAGAACAAGCATCAAAACTTGTTGTTAAAATGACAAAACAAATTGCTAAAGCAAAAGCAATTAAATTAATGGAAGAAGTAGGTATCCCAGAACCAAAAATTCGTTTCAATCAATATCCATTTGAATTCTCAGGTGGTATGAGACAAAGAATTGTTATTGCGATTGCGTTATCAGCTAACCCTGATATCTTAATCTGTGACGAACCTACTACTGCCTTAGACGTTACTATTCAAGCTCAAATCCTTGAATTAATTAATCAAATTAAGAAAGATCGTAATTTATCAGTTATCTTCATTACTCATAACTTAGGGGTAGTTGCTAATATGGCTGATAGAATCGGTGTAATGTATGCTGGTAAGATTGTTGAATACGGAACATCAGAAGATGTATTCTACGAACCTGCTCATCCATACACTTGGGCGTTATTAAGTAGTATGCCTGACTTAGAAACATCAGAAAGATTAGAATCAATTCCTGGTACTCCACCAAACATGATCTATCCTCCAAAAGGAGATGCATTTGCTGCGAGAAATAAATATGCCTTAGATATTGACTTCGAACTTGAACCACCGATGTTTGAAATTACTGACACTCACTTTGCTGCAACTTGGTTATTACACCCTAATGCACCAAAAGTTGAAATGCCAAAAATTATTCAAGAACGTATTAATCGTATGAAGAAAGGACGTGAATAATATGGAAAATAAAGAAGTATTATTAAAAGTCGAAAATCTTCAACAATATTTTAAATCAGGTAAATATGAAAACAGAGCCGTTGATAAAGTAAGCTTTGAAGTTTACAAAGGTGAAGTTTTTGGTTTAGTTGGTGAATCTGGTTGTGGAAAAACTACAACAGGACGTTCAATTATTAGACTTTATGATATCACAGGTGGATCTGTATATTACAAGGGTGAAAGAATTTGTGCTGGTACTCGTAGTTATAAAGATGCTATTGCCAAAGCTAAAAAGGATTTAAAAGAAGGTTTAATTACTGAAGAACAATTTGTTGAAATTTATGAAGCAAATAAAGTTGAAATTGAAATGGCCAAAGCTGACCATAAAAAATGGAGACGTACTAATAAAGGTAATAACTTAATTAATGAAATCCAAATGATCTTCCAAGATCCAATTGCCTCTCTTGACCCACGTATGACAGTTCGTGATATTATCGCAGAAGGATTAATTATTCGTGGTATCAAAGATAAAGATTACATTGATCAACAAGTGTACAAAATCTTAGATACAGTAGGACTTGTTCAAGAACATGCTTCTCGTTATCCTCATGAATTCTCAGGAGGACAACGTCAACGTATCGGTATCGCTCGTGCAATCATTATGAATCCTGAATTAATTATTGCCGATGAACCTATTTCAGCGTTAGACGTATCAATTCAAGCACAAGTTATCAACTTATTACATGAATTAAGTGAAAAAATGGGATTAACTATTTTATTCATTGCCCATGACTTAGCCGTTGTTAAATACTTCTCAGATCGTATTGCGGTTATGTATTTTGGTAAGATTGTAGAACTTGCTACAAGTGATGAATTATTTAAACACCCATTCCATCCATATACTAGATCATTATTATCAGCTATTCCGGTTCCAGATCCAATTACAGAAAAGAACCGTAAGAGAGTAACTTATAATCCAATGTTAGATCATGATTACTCTAGTGAAGCTCCAACAATGAGGGAAGTATATCCTGGACACTTCGTATTATGTAATACTGAAGAATTTGAAAGATACCAAAAAGAATGCGAAGAAACTAAATAAAATGAAAAAGGTAAAAGAAATTTTAATTACAATAGGTATTGGATTATTATGTACACTTTTTATCTCAATGATGAGAGGTATATTTGATAAAAGTACCGAACAAGAAGTATTCCATGTTTTATGTGATGCCTTCTTCATCGTAGGAGTAGTAATTACCGGAATCGGTCTGTTAATTATATGTTCCAATGAAGGAGCATTCGACATGATTGTGTATGGTACCACAATGTTCATAAATTGGTTCAGACGTAAGAACGAAAGAAAATATGAAACATACTACGATTATGTTGTTGCTAAATCTGAGAAAAAAACAGGATTTTCATCATTCCTTATCAGTGGAATATTCTTCTTGTTAATGTCATTGTTAATGTTAATGCTGTATTATAAATAGTAAAAAAATAATAATTTTTCGAATTTAGTATTGAAAAATACAAAAATATGTGTTAAAATAAAGTGAAATATTAAATTTGTGTTTATATCAGTAGATGTACTTGGAGGTGATAAAT
Organism: Bacilli bacterium; assembly: GCA_017463365.1. Classification (GTDB taxonomy): domain Bacteria; phylum Bacillota_I; class Bacilli_A; order ML615J-28; family CAG-313; genus HGM10611. Next base: position 12,197 of record JAFTPH010000038.1, on the reverse strand, counting down.
ATGATTCAGATTTATACAACGCCAAGCTGTGCTTCTTGCCGAAAGGCTAAAAAATGGTTTGACCAGTACAAAATTCCTTATTCTGAAAAGAATATCTTTAGCATTAAGCTAAGTAAAGAGGATATATTTAAAATGTTAGCCAATAGCGAAAATGGTTTTGACGATATTATTTCTACCCGTTCTAAGGTTTTTAAAGAAAAACATTTAGAACCAGATACTATGACAATTCAAGAATTAGTAGATTTTATTATAGAAAATCCTAGCGTTTTAAAACGCCCTATCATTATAAACGAAAATGAATTACAAGTTGGTTACAATAATGAAGACATCACGATTTTTCTACCAAAGGAATTAAGAAACCGAGAATGTTTCAGTAGTTTTGATAAGGATGGAGACACAAGTAATTAAAAATAAAGGTCTAGAAGATTTCTTCTAGACCACTTTTTAATATAAAAAATGTAGTAGAAATTCTACTACATATTTTTTAATTGATTGTATGCGCGTTTAATTTTTGCTTCACTCTTTTTGTAAATAATACCTAAGGATTTAACAAGTTCAACAAAATTCTTTTTACCTAAATCATATGTTGGTGAAGAATATTCGAGTTCATAATCAGTAACACCTAAATATTCACATTTGTCAATCGCAACATTTCCAATTTCATATGGGAAGAAAATTCTTAGTGTTGATAAACTCATATAATTTACAAGAGTTTGACCTTTAATTAATTCGCCAATTTCTGATTCAATTTCTAAAGAAGGAATTTTACCTGTTTGGACAAATTCATTAAATTCTTCTTCAGTAATGATATTAGTAATTTCAATTTTATTGTAACCTTTTTTACGTCTTAAAGTAAGTTCATATTCATCACGTTTTCTAACACGTAAAACAACTTCAGCTGCTTTAAGAGTAAAACGACTAGTATCAAAATAATAATTTGTTTGTAAGTTAGATGGTTTGTCAGAGTATAATTTTGCTAGTCTAGAATATTCCCCTTTTGATAATAAAGTTTTAAACGTAACTAAATCATTTGCCATAATAATCACCTATTCTTTATACTAGTAGTATTATACACTATTAACAAAAAAAAGCAAATAAAATGCGAAAAATTATTTATAAAAAATAATATTTTCGGATAATATGTTAAAATATATATTGGAGGTAATATAATGATAAAAAGATATAATATTAAATTAGAGGATAATCAACAAGTAATGATCAAAGAATATTTAAGTGATAAATTACCTTCTGCATTATTAACATTTATAAATAAACAATCAATTCGCTATTTTGTTAATGATCAAGCAGTATATAATTATTATTTGCTTAAAAATGAAGATATATTAGAGGTAATTATTCCTATTGATTTAGAAAATGATAATATTACGCCAATTAATCAAGATTTTAAAATTTTATATGAAGACAGTTATTTATTAATTATTGATAAAGTTAGTAATCTTGCATGTATACCAACTAAAAAACATTTTGATTCATCACTTGCGAACTTTGTAATGGCCTATTACAAGAAAAAAGGAATTGCCTCAGGCATTCACTTTGTAAATCGTTTAGATTATGCTACTAGCGGTATTATTGTTTTAAGTAAAGATACATATACAACAACTCTGATGAAAGATGCGCGTCTTTTAAAAAAGTATTTATTAATTGTTGATGGTATTGTAGAAAAAGATGGAGTTATCTCTTCAGGTATTAAAAAAGACCCAAATAGCGCGATTAAACGAATTATTACAGATGATATGACTAACAGCAAAACAATTTATAAAGTGCTAAAATCAAAAGATTTTACGACTTTGATAGAAGCAACTTTAGTAACAGGTAAAACGCATCAATTAAGACTTCATTTTAGTAGTTTCTTATATCCAATTATTGGTGATAAATTATATGGTAAAGATACAGGTGTTGATTTAAAATTACATAGTTATTATTTTGAGTTTATTCATCCAATTACAAATAAAAAGATAACTATTACTAGTTATCCTGATTGGTATTTAAATTATTAGTTAAAATTTTATCAATTAAACCATAAGCTAAAGCATCGCGAGCAGTTAGATAATAATCACGCTCAACATCTTTAGCTATTTTTTTAAGTGGTTGACTAGTATTAAAAGCTAAAATTTCATTTAGTTTTTGTTTAGTTTTAATAATTTCTTCAGCTACAATCATCATATCTGTTGCCTGACCATTAGATGATCCAAGTGGTTGATGAATCATGATTTTGGAATTTTCTAAAGCAAACCTTGATCCTTTGGCTCCACTAGATAATAAAAATGCTCCCATACTAGCACATAGACCCATACCAATGGTTACAACTTTAGGTTTAATATAATTCATAACGTCGTATACCGCAAACCCTGCGGTAACCTCTCCACCGGGGGAATTGATATACAAATAAATGTCTTTTTCTTTATCAACACTTTCTAAATACAACATTTGGGCAATAACTGATGCGGATAAAGAAGTGTTAATTTCTCCAAAAACTAAAATAATCCGATCTTCTAAAAGACGCGAATATATATCGAAACTACGCTCTCCTCTTGGGGTTTGTTCAATAACAATGGGTGTTAAATACATACTTATACCTCCTATACCTAATATTATAAATAATAGATGAGTCGAAAAGTGAAAATTTTTGGCTTTAACACATACCAATAAAGAGTTAAATTTATATAATATAGTACAAAGGAGGTGCAATAATGTTTAACTTCTTAAATAATGATCAAAACCAAACACAACAAAATCAAAATAGTGGATGCGGCTGCAAAAAAAACAATAATTACCCTACAACATATAAAGAATGTAACCCAATTGTAACATGTAGTGAAGAAGTAATTGATCAATACCATATTACAAGACAACCATATATTCACAACTATCATACTAAAGTTGTTCATCACTATATTACAGAAAATTGTTTCATCCCTAAATATACATGTAGTGAAGTTCATATTAATGAAGATCCATGTAATAATCAAAGATAAGCCCTTAAAATTTTTAAGGGTTTTTATTATTTTAGTTGACATACAGTATCAAATATAATATAATCATATCGTGATATATTTTTAAATATATCATTCGATACCGGAGGTATAAAATGGATAAGGGTTTAAAGAAGAAAATACTTATAACCGCAACCAAACTATTTTTTTCATTAGGATATGAAAAAAGTTCAATTAGAAAAATTGAAAAAGAAAGTGGTATTAATTATGGATCAATAATGCACGCTTTAGGATATAAAGAAAACCTTGTATGTGAAATTGTAACTTATATCTTAGATAAACAAGCTAAAGTTATTGAAGAAGAAATAGACAGTAAAACAAGTGATCCTGTAAAAAAATATATTACAGAGAAAGTATTACAATTATATATGGCTGAATGTAATGAAGAATTACGAGAAATGTATAATGTCGCATATTCAATGGAAAGAAGTAGTAATATTATTCATATAACTTTAACGAAAAAGTTAGAAAAAGTATTTAAAGAGAAATTACCAAATTATGATACAATAGATTTTTATTGTTTAGAACTATCTTCTGCGGGAATTGTGAGAAGTTATTTAGCTAGAAAATGTGATATGTTTTTTACTATGAAAGTAAAAGTGGACAAGTTTATTGAGAACTTCTTAAAAATGTATGATTATAATGATAAAGAAATAAAAGAAATTAAAGAGTTTGTTTATTTATTTGATTTAAAAGGTTTGGCGAAGAATACAGTTAGTAAAATGCCAGCTTATATTGAAAAACGAATAAGCGAAGAAAAATAATTAAGGGATTTAATAGATGTATTATAAAGTGGGGAAACACAAAGCTTTTAGCTTTGTGTTTTCTTAATAGCAATACAAAATTAGAAGTTAAATTTTGTGGTGATTCTGTTTGGCTTTCACAAGAGAAGAACAATAATTAGATGAAAATTTAACTGTTCGGAATTTCCGAACAACTGCCAATAATTGAAAATATGCAGTATAAAATATTATAATCTTGAGATTATTATTGCTATTGGAAATAAAGCTGAAATGTAATTTTTAAATATTTAACGTTTAAATAATTTAAACCTCGTAAAATCAATATGTTTATGGGTTTTATTAATTCTTTAAGGTTGCGATACGTGTATCGTACGTAAAAGTTTAGACCACTAAAAGTATCTTTATTTAGTATGACATTAAATTAAGAAACCCATTTGAAATGCAACACAATGGAAAACGCTTTCATAACTGTTATAGGCAACATAAGTAAATTTTGTGATATAATGATATTGATAAAACTCCCCGCACCTCTTTTAAATGTGGCCCAGGGGAGATGTTTTTTTTATAGGATGATAAATATGAATGTTAAGGAACACTTAAGTATTGATGAACAAATTATATTATTAAGAAGTCGTGGTTGTTTAATAGAAGACGAAAATGAAGTGCATACTGTTTTAAGAGATGTTAATTACTATCGTTTAGCCTCTTATTTTTTGCCTTTTAAGGAATCAGAAGATAAATATATAGAGGGAACAACATTTAATAAAGTTTATAGAAACTATTTATTTGATAGAAAACTTAGAAATATGATAAGTTACATTATTGAATATATAGAGGTAATGATTAAAACAAAAATTGCATATTTTCATTCAAAGAAATATGGGCCTTTAGGTTATTTAAATGGAAATAATTATAATGCTATGTTTGATGAAGGTGCATTACAAGAAAAAATATCTAAATGTTTAGAAAGGAATAAGAGCAATCCAATTATAATTCATCACTGTGAGAAATATCAAGGGCATTTCCCGTTATGGGTGATAATTGAATTTTTTGATTTTGGTTTTATATCAAAAATGTATTATCAACTAGATACACAACTTCAAAAAGAAATATCAAAATCTTTAAATGTTAAACATGATAAATTATCATCATGGTTATATTGTTTGACTCATTTAAGAAATTGTTGTGCGCATTATGCAAGAATTTATAACACCCATATGATTTCAATCCCTAAAACTCCCAAAAATTATTCGTTTAAATTTACAAAGACTTTATTTAGTTATTTGCTAGTTATGAAGGAATTATTATGTTGGAAAACTGATTGGAAAAATTTCGTTATAGAACTAGAAGCATTAATAGAAGAGTATAGTGAAGATATTGATTTAAATAGAATGGGGTTTCCAACTAATTGGCGAGAGTTATTGTTATAAAAACTTTTAAAACCACTTTTAATTATTGATTATATTCTGTGCATAATATAGATGTGGACTAAAAAATGAAAAGTATTTACTTTATTTTAATATTAATTAAGAAATGGTGAGAAGTTAGTACCACAAAAAGAAAACCTAAAAAACTTTAAAGAGCTGTTGCTTTTTCAAAAAGCTTTGTGTTTTTCATTTGTAAAAAAGAAGACAAAATAAGAACTTTTTGGTATAATATATACGTATATAAATGCGATGATCAAGGAAGAGTAAAAAACAGCTTTATTGATAGAGAGGATGTTATTGGTGGAAAACATCTAATAAACGTTTTTGAAAGTTCGCCTTAGGAGCTGGTGCTAACAACACTCGCAGGGAAACTGTGTTAACAAGCATAATGAGGAAAATTAAGAGTGTTTAATTTTTGAACTAAGGTGGTACCACGAAAAAAAGCTTTCGTCCTTAACAAATTGTCTTAAGACAATTTTAGTTAAGGGCTTTTTATTTTAGGAGGAAATCATGTTAAAGAAATTAGAAGAAATGAAAAGTGTCGCAGTTGAAAAAATTAATGCGGCTAAAACTCAACTTGAACTAAATGAATGTCGTAGTGAATATTTAGGAAAAAAGAGTCCATTAAATGAAATAATGAAACAAATGGGATCTTTATCACCAGAAGAAAGAAAATCATTTGGTCAAAAAGCTAATGAATTTAAAAATTTAATTGAACAAACAGTTAACGCAAAAAGAGCTTATTTAGAAGAACAAGCGGTTAATGCGAAACTTGAAAGTGAAAAGATTGATGTAACTTTACCTGGTAAAAAGTTCTCAAGAGGTTCCCTTCATGTAATGACAAAAACAATTAGAGAAGTAGAAGATATCTTTATTGGAATGGGTTATGATATTGCTGAAGGTCCAGAAGTAGAACTTGACTTATATAACTTTGAAATGTTAAACGTTCCAAAAGGACATCCTGCTCGTGATATGCAAGATTCATTCTATATCACGGAAAATTTATTAATGCGTACGCAAACTTCACCTGTTCAAGCAAGAACAATGCTTAAAGCAAAGGGTCAACCAATTAAAATTTTATGCCCTGGTAAAGTATACCGCCGTGATGATGATGATGCGACACACTCACATCAATTTATGCAATTTGAAGGGTTAGTTGTTGATAAAGACATCACAATGTCTGATTTAAAAGGAACTTTAAGTTTATTTATTAAAAAGATGTTTGGGGAAGATCGTAAAATTAGATTTAAACCATCATATTTCCCATTTACTGAACCAAGTGTTGAAGTGGACGTATCTTGTTTTAAATGTGGAGGAAAGGGTTGTCCAATGTGTAAAAAAACTGGTTGGATTGAAATCCTAGGAGCTGGTATGGTTCATCCTAACGTTTTAAAAGCGGCAGGATATGATCCAGAAGTGATGCGTGGATTTGCGTTTGGTATTGGTATTGAACGTGTTACAATGTTACGTCATGGTATTGATGATATTCGTCACTTATATACTAATGATGTACGTTTCTTAAAACAATTTGAAAGGGGAGAATAATTATGAAAGTCTCTTATAAATGGTTAAAACAATTAGTAGATTTAGAAGGCATTAGTTTTGATGAACTAGTTCGTGATTTATCTCTTTATTCAATCGAAGTTGAAGGTACAGAAAAAGTAACTGATGCTTCAAACATTATCGTTGCTTATGTAGAATCTATTGAAGATCATCCAGATTCTGACCACTTACATGTATGTAAAGTAAATACAGGAAGTGAAATTTTACAAATTGTTTGTGGAGCACCAAATGTTGACAAAGGGCAAAAAATTATGCTTGCTTTACCTGGTGCTGTTTTACCTGGTGGAACAATTAAACAAGCAAAGGTTAGAGGAGTTGAATCAAACGGTATGATTTGTTCTTTAGCTGAACTTGGACTTGAATCAAAATATGTTCCTGAAAAATATGCAAATGGTATTTATGTTTTAGATGATGATGCACCACTTGGTGCCTCAGCCTTAGAATATTTAGAATTAAATGATGAAGCTATCGAACTTGGTTTAACACCTAATCGTATGGACTTATTATCAATGAATGGTGTAGCAAATGACGTTTCAGCCATGTATTCAAGAGAGAGAATCTATGAATACGAAGAAGCAAATGAATTAGATAAAGCTGCAAGTGAAGAAGTAAGTGTTAAACTTGAAACAGAAGATTGTTTATCATACTACGCAAAAGTCATTAAAGATGTAGAAATTAAAGAATCACCTAACTTCATTAAAGCAAGACTTATTGCCTCAGGTATTCGTCCAATTAACAATGTTGTCGACATCACTAACTATATCTTAGTATTATTTGGTCAACCATTACATGCTTTTGACCAAGATGTTTTAGGAGATAAAATTGTTGTAAGATGTGCTAAACCTGGTGAAAAAGCAATTACCCTTGATGAACAAGAAAGAACATTAACCGAAAATGATATTGTTATCACTGATGGTGAAAAAGTTACTTGTATCGCGGGAGTGATGGGATGTGCTAATTCAGGAGTATCAGATACAACAAAAAATATTGTATTAGAATCAGCTGTATTTAAACCATTATCAGTTCGTAAAACTTCAGCTCGTTTAGGTTTAAGAAGTGAATCAAGTGTTCGATATGAACGTGGAGTAGATTTAAATCAAACTATTTTAGCAGCCAACTATGCATGTTACTTATTAGAAAAATATGCTGGTGGTAAAGTATTAAAAGGTTCTGTTCATGAAGGTATTGTATCAGTTCCTAGTAAGAAAATCTCTTTAACAGAAAATGAAGTAGAAAAGTATTTAGGGGTAAATATTAAAACTGAAGAAATTATTGAAATTTGTAAAAAATTAGGTTTCTATGCATCTGGAAATAAAGATGAAATAAATATTGAAGTTCCTAACCGCAGACTTGATATTACAATTAAACAAGATGTTATTGAAGAAATTGCGAGACTTCATGGATACGATAAATTAAATGAAACATTACCAAAAATGGATTTATCAGGGGCTTTAACACCTTCTCAAAAAATGCGTCGTGTGATTGGTACAACTTTATCTGAACTTGGACTTCGTGAAGTATTAACATATACCCTTGTAAGTTCTAAATTTAATGAAAAATTCAACAACTTATATCCAAATACTTATAATGAAGTTAAATTACTAAATCCAATTAGTGAAGAACGTTCAAACGTTAGACTTGGACTAATTCCTAGTTTACTTGAAGTTGTTAAATACAATAAAACACGTAAAAACAATGATATTCATATTTTTGAATTAAGTAATCGTTATTACTTTGATGAAGATAATAATCCTCAAGCTGAAATGATTTTAGGTCTTGCTATGACAAATGTTTTCTCAAGCTATGACCATATGAATAAAAAAGAAGTTGTTGATTTCTACACAATCAAAGGAATTATTGAAACATTATTTAACCGCTTAGGTATTAAAGAAACATATAAAGTTTTAGAAAATCCATGTAAAGAATTACATCCAAAACGTAGTGCTGGTATCTATGTAAATGATGAGCTAGTTGGTTTTGTTGGAGAAATTCACCCAGCTTATGCAAATAAAGAAGATTTAGATGAAACATATGTATGTGAAATAAATGTTGAAAAATTATTTGGCATTGCTCTTCCAGAAGAAATGTTTAAACAAATATCTCGTCTTCCAGCTGTTGAACGTGACTTAGCTTTAGTTATGAATAAAGATCAAAATGTTGGAGAAATCATTGAAGCGATTTATAGAACAGACAAAACAATGATTAAAAACGTTACAGTATTTGATATATATACAGGAGAAAAACTAGGTGATGACTTAAAGAGTGTTGCCTTCCGTATAACATTAGAATCTGATGAAGTTTTAACTGATGAAATTATTACTGGTAAAGTAAATAAAATTATTAAAATGGCTGAATTCAGATATCAAGCTAAACTTCGTAGTTAAAAAAGGGAATTAATTCCCTTTTTCTTTTTTCCAAAATTTATCCATAGTATTATAATTGAAAAAAAGATAAAAATGTGGTATAATACAAGCGTTTTCAAGGAGATTTAAAATATGAGAAAAACTAGCTTTTTAATTTTTTTACTATTATTAATTTTAACAATTACTGGATGTGGAGGAAATCCTTCAACAAAGAAAAATTTAGCGGAAGAATTATTAAACGCTATTACAGTTGATGCTGAATTCTCACCAAGTTTTGTATTACCAGAAACAGTAGGTGAGTCAGCTACGCCAATTACTTGGGAAAGTAGTGATCCTGATGTATTAGCTCCTGAAGGATATAGTTATATTCAAACAGAAGATAAAACTGTAACTATGAGGGCAACAATTGAAGTTGAAGGTGAAAAACATAGTAAAGAATTTGAAGTATTAGTAAAAGCTGATACTGAAGGTTTATTTGATATCGCATGGGAATACTATGGACCTAAACTAAAATCATCTACAGTTAAAGATTTAAAACTTGTAACTAGTAATTATGGTGAATTTAGTGTTATGTATAAATCACTTAATGAAGAAATCATTACTAGTGAAGGGGTTGTAAACCAAACAAATGAAGACCAAGTGGTAACATTTGAGGTTACAATTATTAAAGGAAACGAAAGAAAAGTATTTACAAAAGATATTACTCTTGCTAAATACACTGATGCTCAACTTGTTAAAAAAGTAATGTCTTGGGCAGAAGAACAAACAGCTTTATTCCAAGAAGGATTAATTACTCAACTTCCTTCAACTCACCCAACACTAGGTGCAACTATTTCTTGGAGTAGCAGTGTGCCAGGAACAATTAGTCCAGAAGGTGTATTAATTAGACCAGTTGATAAAGTAAGTTGCACTTTTACATATCACGTAATTAGTGGAGATGCATCATTACAAAATGCTTTCACAATTGATGATTTTGGTGGAGCAAGTGAAGAAGAATTCTTAAACTTATGGTTATCAACAATTATGCCTACTAAGATTATTGCTCATAAAAATATTGTTTATGATCAATATGGAACAGGTGAATTATTCTTAAAAGAACAATATGCGACATACGATGGTGCGGTACTTAACTTAATTGATGGTAAATCACCATTCTTAAAACAAGATTACTTTATTGATGTAACAAAACCAGGACTTGTTGAACACTGGACAAGTGCAACTCATCCAGCAATTTCAACTGATCCTAATAACTCTAACCTTAAAGCCGTTTATGAACACTTCTATGAAGGATATGTTATCCCTAATGAAGAAAATATTCTATGGATTGTAGTTCATGAATCTGGTATGCCAGGAGAAGGAAATAATGCGGAATTACTTGCTAAAATCCAATATGATAGAGCATATGGAAATCGTCCATATTCACCAGCTTCTTGGAACTATCAAGTAGACCATGAAGGTATCTATCAATCATTTGATGATGAAGTATATTGTTGGCACGCAGGTGGAGATTATGGTAAATGGTTACCATATCGTAACTCTAACTCAATTGGTATCGAAATGTGTATTAACCAAGATGGTAACTATGATGGTGCAATGCATCAAGACGCAAAACTTATTGCTTACTTAATGCATAAATATAATTTAACATTCGATAACGTAGTTCGTCACCATGATACATCAGGTAAAGAATGTCCAAGTTATATGCTTAGAACTGATCGTTATAATGAATTCTTACAAATGGTTGCGAAAGAATATGTAGCAATGAAATATTTAGCAGATGCAGAGGTTACATGGACTGTGTCTAATCCAGAGTTATTTGAATCAGTAGCCAATGGATTAATGTATGCTAAACCAGTTTCTAAAGCAACTGATGTTACCGTTACATTAAAAGTTGTTAAAGGTACATATGTTTTCGAACAATCTTCAACATTTACATTATATCCATCAGGAGAAAAGAAATAGCATGCGAATTAGACTTGGAAAACATGTAGAAGAAGCTTTAAAAAATAATCAACCAATTGTCGCTTTAGAATCAACAATTATTTCTCATGGGATGCCTTACCCTGAAAATGTTGAAACAGCGCTTAAATGCGAAGAAACAGTGCTAAAAAATGGTGCTGTTCCAGCAACCATTGCTTTAATCCAAGGGGAAGCCGTAATTGGATTAAGTCATGAAGAAATTGATTATATTGGACGTCGTGGTTTAGAAGTAGTTAAAGTGTCTCGTCGTGATTTACCATATGTTATGGCTAAATCTTTAGATGGAGCAACAACTGTAAGTGCAACAATGATTTTAGCATCTATTGCGGGAATAAAGGTTTTTGCAACCGGAGGAATCGGTGGAGTTCACAAAAAAGCCGAAGTTACAATGGATATCTCTAATGACTTAGAAGAACTTGCTCAAACAAATGTATGTGTTGTTTGTGCTGGTGCTAAAGCAATCCTTGATTTAGAAAAAACACTAGAATATCTAGAAACTAAAGGGGTTTTAGTTTTAGGATATGGTACTGATAAATTACCAGCTTTCTATACAAGAACTAGTGAATATGATGTAAACTTTAGAGTTGATACACCAAAAGAAATTGCTGATATCTTAAAGTATAAATGGGAAATGAATTTAAACGGTGGAGTTCTTGTTACTAACCCAGTACCAGCTGAATATTCATTAGATGAAAATGTTATGAATAAAGCAATAAGTGAAGCATTAGCTGAAGCAGAAGCATTAAATATAACTGGTAAAAAAGTAACACCATTCTTACTGGCGAAAATCAAAGATATTACTGGTGGAGAAAGTTTAAAATCAAATATCCAACTAGTTTTAAATAACTGCGCATTAGCAAGTAAGATTGCAGCTGAATATAATAAATAGATAATAAAAGATGAAGAAGAAGCTAATGTTTCAAAACTTCATCTTTTTTTAATTTTATTAAATGTTATTTTTAAATAAAAAAATTATACTTTTAGTTGATAATAAAATAAAATATTGTTAAAATTATAGCGTGATATAAAACAAATCACAAAACAAGTTATAATAAGGGGTGGGAACATGTACAATAAATAATTAACATAGATAAAACAATAATTTAA
>JAFTPH010000009.1 GCA_017463365.1 Bacilli bacterium | reverse complement strand
ATAAATGAGTTTCTTGAAAAACATAATATTAGAAAAATTGACTTAATTTATGCAGGCTATGAAGCGTTAAAAGAAACTTGTCGCAATTTGTCGAATGACACTAAATAGCTTGATTTAGGGGAGATGAAATCCCCTTTTATTGACCAATTATAGTTAAGGCTCTTGTAGAAGGCTACTATATGGAACACATCAAAAAGATGGAAACGTATAGTAGAATACAAAAAAAATATACGTTTCCACAATATTTAAAAGGAGGTAAACGTATATTAAAAAAAGTAAAATAACTCAAATCGTAAGTAGTTATTTTAGTGAAAAAGAAGAAACAGAAGACAAAGTTATAGAAACAAAAGTAGAAGAAGTAATAGAAGAGAAACCATTAACTAGAAAAGAACTACTTGAAATATATTCAAATAAGGTTTATGAAAATGAGCCAATAGATATTAACAAGTTAAAAAAGGAAGATAAGAATTTATGCTGTTATGCAATACAAATTGGTTGGTTAAATTATTTAAAAGAAACAGAAAAAATAACATTAATCGAATATGATAAAATTAGAGCTTATCTAATGAATAAATATAAGATTAAAACAAAAATAAATTTATAAAGAAGGGAGAGTATAATATTTAACTATATTATACAAAATTGAAATATGAATAATAATGTTAAAGTAATTAAGGCAAGTGTTGCACCTAGAGATAAAAGAAAAATAAATCAACTAGGTGAATTGAGAGTAGGAGCATATTGTAGAGTATCTACTGATACTGAAGACCAATTAAATAGTTATAATTCTCAAGTTAAATATTATACTGACCTTATTAATAGTAAACAAGAATGGACATTAGTGGACATTTATGCTGATGAAGGAATTACTGGAACACAAGTTGGTAAAAGAGAAAACTTTCAAAGAATGATTAATGATTGTGCTGAAGGTAAAATTGATATGATTATTACTAAGTCAATATCAAGATTTGCAAGAAACACAGTTGATACCTTACAATTTGTTAGAAAGTTAAAAGAAAGAAATATAGCTGTATTTTTTGAAGAAGAAAATATAAATACCTTAAGTATGGATGGAGAATTATTGCTTACTATTTTAAGTTCAGTTGCACAACAAGAAGTAGAAAATATTTCTGCTAATGTTAAAAAAGGTTTAAAGATGAAAATGCAACGAGGAGAAATGATAGGATTTAAAGGTTGTTTAGGTTATGATTATGATCCAGTTACAAAGAATCTAGTAATTAATGAAAAGGAAGCTGAAGTAGTAAGATTTATCTTTACCAAATATCTTGAAGGCAATGGTTCTTTTAGGATAGCAAAATTATTAAAAGAAAAAGGATATACATCTAAAGGTGGATGCAAGAATTGGCCTGTATCTACAATTATTACGATATTAAAAAATGAAAAATATAAAGGTGATTTATTATTAGGTAAATCTTTTACATCAGATCCAATTAATAAAAAGAAAATAATTAATAATGGTGAAGAAGATAAATATTATATTAGTAATCATCATGAACCAATTATTAGTGCAGAAACTTTTGATAGAGCACAACAAATAATGAATGAAAATAGTTCAACATTTAAAAAATCTTTAAAATCTGATGGTTTTAGACCGGGAAAATATGCGTTTAGTCAAATGTTAGAATGTGGATTTTGTGGTCATAAATTACAAAGAAGAGGGACCAATGAAAAATGTCATAATAATTTAGTTGGTTGGAATTGTACAACTGCTGTATATAAAGGAAGAAAAGCCTGTGAGGATAGCAGATTTGTGGATGAAAGAGTTATTGAAAGTGGTTTTATTGAAGTTTTAAATTGTTTGAAAAATAGTCAAATACTTGATGATTTCTTATATACATTAAAGACATTACTAACTGACAAATCACCAGAAAGAAAAGCAGAAGATTTATTAAAAGAAATAAAAACTCTAGAAAACAAAAAAGCTCAACTACTAGATATTAGAATGGAAGGCATTCTAACAAAAGAAGATTTTGAAATTCAATATACATCATTAAATGAGAAGATGGATGCTATAAAAGAACAATTATCAAAAATTGATGAAGAGATTAGTAAAAAAGAATTATTAGCAATTAGAATAGAAGATTTAAGAAAAGTTTTATCTATTAAGACAATAGATAGATTTGATAGAGAAACTTTTGAATTATTAGTAGAAAAAGTGATAGTTGGTGGATATGATGAACAAGGGAAACCAGATCCTTACTTACTAGAATATAAGTTTAAAGTCGATTATAACTATAAGATTAATGGTCAAGCCATTAAAAAAAAATACACAGTGTGTCAAAATGAGTCGAATGATATAGCTAATTTAACTACCTATTGTCATTTACATAGCACTCAGGTGCGTCGATACTTTGAGTTACGTAGCACTGACATATTTGAATGTGTCTATAAGTCATTAGATTTTAGCAATTAAGGAGATTTGAATATAGGGTATTTTTTGAGTGTTGGAAAAATAGTCGGTTGTTGGGATTTGAATGTATAAGAGATAATGGTGGAAATAAATTTGATTTCAGTGTATAATGGGAGTAATCTCAATTAATGAGAATAGTTGTACCTTTCTGTGGGGTGGATTAAAATATTATTTAATATTATAATATTAATGTAAACTAGTTTACATTGTAATTGGCCATTACAATACATTAATAAAGGAGAAATTTATGAATTTAGGAAATAATATTAAAACTTTTAGAATTAAAAATAAAATGACTCAAGAAAAGTTAGCAGAGTTATTAGGTACTACATCAAAGTCAGTATCAAGATGGGAACAAAGTATAACATATCCAGACATTACATTGCTACCTTTAATTGCTAGCATTTTTGAAGTTACCACTGATGAACTTTTGGGATATAAATTGTCTGAAAAGGAACAAGTACTAGCTGATATTAAAAAGGAGATGGACCATCTTGCAGAGATAGGTACAGACCAAGAAAAACTTAATTTCGCTCGTGCGTCGTTTGCAAAATTTCCAAACAATATAAGCATCAAAAGTTATCTTGCATCCTGCTTAGCAGATGAATGGATTAACAATCGTGAAGAAACAATTTATAATGAGGCAGAAACATTATGTTTATCTATTATTGATGAGTGTAGTGATGTTGATATCAGATATGATGCAATTTTTACTTTGTATTACATATATTCAAACTCAGGAAAACCAGAAAAAGCAAAAGCTATTTGTGATTTGCTTTCTCCTATGAACTATTGTAGAGAGTCAGTTCTTGCTTTGGGGATTGGAGATGGTAACACAGAACTTTATAAACAAGATGAAATTGATAAATTAACGGATGCTTTAGGGATTGCACTTTCAAATTATAATTTTGAAGGTTATCCACAAAACGATCCATCTACGTGGAATAAGAAGATTGAAGTGTTAACCATTTCTAATCAGTTATATAAAATGATATATGGCGACAATCTTATGTATCATCATAGCAGGTTATCCAATAATTATTGGTTAATATCCATGTATCAAATTGCACAAGGTAAAATCGATGAAGCACTTGAAGCACTTGATGCAATGTGCTTTCATGCGATTGAAAAGGATAAGTCTTATACCAATGACCATGGTAAATATTTTACTTCAATTATCACTGATAAGTTAATTTATCCTAAATCAAGTAAAGACTTTCACGAGCTAACTGAACATGGTGAATGCTATCGTGTAATTGAAAAGTTGCAGCACGAAAGATATGACTGTATTCGTCAAAATCCCCGTTTTAT
Organism: Bacilli bacterium; assembly: GCA_017463365.1. Lineage (GTDB taxonomy): Bacteria > Bacillota_I > Bacilli_A > ML615J-28 > CAG-313 > HGM10611. Next base: position 3,965 of record JAFTPH010000009.1, on the reverse strand, counting down.
AGAAAATATTAATAAATTGATTCAATATGCAAAATAGTTTTCTGTTATAAATGTTAAAATTAAATTCAAAATTAATTAAATATAATAGAACTTTAGTACTTTGCTAAATACTTTAATGAATTTTATAATAAAAAAGTGCAAACATTGTCGAAAACTCACTATAAAAAAGTGCACATTTCGCTTGAAACTCACTATAAAAAAGTGTATAATATAATCAGAGGTGATGATTATGTTCGAGAGAAAAATATATAATGATATCGTTTCTTGGCATGAATCTTTAAAAATTAAAAAAAGAGCTCTAATTATAAAAGGTTTAAGACAAATTGGCAAAACCACAATTGTTAGAAAGTTTTGTGAAGAACACTATGAAAATGTTGTGTATATTGATTTTATGCATAATACTTCTGTAAAGTCATTATTTGATAAAGATTTAAACGTTAATGATTTAATTATCAGTTTATCTGCATCTAATTTAGGAGCAAAATTTATTCCATATAAAACAATAATTATATTTGATGAATTACAAGAATGTGCAAATGCTAGATCAGCTATAAAACCATTTATGGAAGATGGAAGATTTGATCTTATTTGTACTGGTTCTCTTCTTGGTTTAAGAGGATATAATAAAAAAGTATCAAAAGGAGTATCTACTGGTTTTGAAAAAGTAATAACTATGAAACCTATGGACTTTGAAGAATATCTATGGGCTATAGGATTAGAAAAGTCAGTTATCGATTATGTGAAGAAATCATTTGTAGATAAAACACAAGTCATTCCTAATGTTAATGAAAAACTTATGAAATATTTTAAAGAATATTTATGTGTAGGTGGACTTCCTGATGTCGTTAATGTGTTTAACTTAACTCATGACTTAACACAAGTAAGAGAAATTCAACAAAGTATTTTAGAAAGTTATAAAGATGATTTTGGTAAACATTTAAATAAAAATGAGGTTCAAGAAATTAATCAAACTGAACTTACTAAGATTATGCAAGTATATAAATCTATTACCAATCAACTTGCGAAAGAAAATAAAAAATTTCAATATAAATTAGTTGCAAGTAATGCTAAAGCAAGAAGTCATAGTAATGCAATTACATGGCTAGAAGAATTTGGATTAATTTGTAAATGCCACAATTTAAATAATTTAGAACTTCCACTTGATGGTAATAAGGATGAAGATACATTTAAAATATATGTAACTGATACCGGACTGTTTATAGCAATGTTAGAAGATGGAACTACTGATAATATTATTAACGGAGATTTGAAGGTATATAAAGGAGCAATATTTGAGAATATTATTGCAGATGCTTTTAACAAATTGCATAAAAATTTATACTACTATCATAAACCAAGTGGATTAGAAATAGACTTTGTGACAAGATATAATAATGAATTGACATTAATTGAAGTTAAATCTAATAATGGTAATGCTAAATCACTGAAAGAAATATTAAACAATAAAGATAAATATGATATAAATAGTAATTTTAAACTTGCGGATACTAATATAGGAACCACAAATGGAATTAATACGATTCCTTTATATATGGCATTTTTAATAAAATAAATTTATAGGAACTAGTATGATTTATGCTAGTTTCTTTTTACAAATATAAAAGACTTATAGTCCAATACACATTATAAAAATAGATATCGTAGCAGTTAGGCGTCTATAAGTCATCAGATTTATAGTAGAAATATAACGATTTTAACATCAAAATCAAGGAATTATGCATCTATTAAGGTGCATTTTTTATTTTCTAGGTAAGTTATTAGATTTTAGCAATTAAATGGATTTGAACTAATATATTGATAAAACTCAAATTATGTTGTATAATAATTATAGACATCAAACAACGGTTGATATTATCAATTTCGCCTCTATTGTTTTAAAATGATAATTGAGTTATAATGTTAATGTAAATTAATTTACATTGTGAATGGCCAATCACTAAAATATATAAAGGAGTTATTTATGAATATAGGTAATAGAATAAAAGAATTAAGAGTGAAGAAGAAAATTACTCAAGAAGAACTTGCAAAGGCATTACAAGTTTCTACTCAAGCAGTATCAAAATGGGAAAATGGTGGATCACCAGATTTAGAATTAGTTCCATTAATAGCAACATACTTTAAGGTAACAACTGATTATTTATTTGACATTAAAGAAAGTGATATTGTTGACATTGAAAAGAAACTTGCAAAGTATATTCAAAGTTTTGATTTAGAAAAGAGAATGAATGTTGTACATGATTTAGCATTTAAAATGTCTATCGCAACACGTGGAGATGAAATTGAAGACCAAGAAAAGTTTGATGAAATGATTAACAATGATGATATGTTTTCTAGCGTTATAGGACCAGAAGGTATAGCGATTACATCACTTGCAAAAGATAATAAAATATTCATATGTTTGCCAAAAGATGAAAAATCAGATTATTCAAAAATGTTAATAAGTAAAGATAAACAAAGAAAGTTTTGTGAATATTTAAGTAATGAACTGTTTTATAAAACTTTAGTATTTTTATATTCAAGAAATGGTGGTAACTTTACTGAACAATTATTAATTGATAATTTGAATATAACATATGATGAAGCAAAATTGGTTCTACAAAAAATGGAAGAATTTAAAATTGTAACTTGTTCAGATGTTCCAATTAATGATACAACAATGAAATTATATGTAGTTTTACAAAACCCTCAAATTGTTGGTCTAATAGCGATGCTTGATATGGTTGTTAATAAACCAAATACTTATTGTTATTATTGCGGTGGTCCAAATAACTATTTTAAAAGATAAATAAAAATATGTAAAAAATTAATAACTTGGAAAAACTCAAAATATTTGCAATTTTTCCAAGTTTTTGTTATAATTCTAATGAGGTGAAAGTAAATAGGTACAATATTGCCGGAAAGGAAGCATTAAAATCTAATCCGAAGTATTATGCAATGGATAATGGATTTAGAATGATAAATGCTAATTCAAATGATTATGATAGGGGAAGATTCTTAGAAAATGTTATATGTTTAGAATTATTAAGTCGAGGCTATGAAGTGTTTATAGGTAAAACATATAAAGGCGAAGTTGATTTTGTAGCTATGAAAAATGGAAAGAAATGTTTTATACAAGTAGCTTATATTTTAGAAACTAATGAAACAATTGATAGAGAATTTAATGCCTTTTCTCCTATTAAAGATGCATCACCAAAATATGTCTTAAGCTTAGATAAAATTGATATGTCCAAAAATGGAATTACTCATTTAAATATAATTGATTTCTTGGAAAATAAGGTTGATTTGTTTTTATCATAATAATTTAATAATAAGGGCCATATGTTAAATTTATATGGTTCTTTTTCTAATATTAATAAAAAGTGACTTATAGTACCATACACCTTATAAAAAGATAGATATCGTAGCAGGGCAGTTGAATGTGTCTATATTGATCGATACTCTTGCTAAATACATTGAAAAGTAATTGTTAAAATAAATGGCGATAATAGAGAAATCTATTATCGCTTTTTTTATTTATAAGGAAAGTTCATTTCTTATTATTTTCTCAACAAAAAATCAAAAAAAACTATAGACAAAACACATAAAAAATGGTATAATATAAGTGTAAAAAGTCAAGTTTTAAAATATATTATCTAGTCTTTTGGGGTAATATATATATTGATGATTTGCTACTCCGGAAGTGCCGGTACCTTAGATTGCGCAAAAGACTTTACGCGGAAATTGATTTTATAAAAGAATAAAGCAATTTAAACAATTGCCTCTTTTGTAAAGTTAGTTTCCGTTTTTTTTATTAGAATAATAGAAAGGAGGTGAAATAATATGTTTAAAGTTATTAGTTATAAATATAAACCAAATAAGAAACAAAGGAATATGTTAAGGCTTTTATGCCATATATCAAAAAATTTATATAACAGTGCATTATACGAATTAAGACAAGAGTATTT
>JAFTPH010000037.1 GCA_017463365.1 Bacilli bacterium | reverse complement strand
CAGTCTATGCTGTAAGGAGGAAAAGAAAATAGTCTACAGTGCTATCAATAATATTTTAACATAATTAATATGAAATAAATTGATATTAGTTCATTGTCAATTAAAATATTTATGAACAATTTATATTATACGAGGAGGGAAATTATTAAAAATATATTTAAAAAAGTAATTTTTGGATTAATTATGATTTTATTATTAGTTTTTACAATTGATAATAATATAACAATTAAAGCATCATCCCTTGAAGTAATTCCCGGTGGCGAAACAATAGGTATTAAATTAAACACAGGAGTCTACGTTGCTGGAAAGTATAGTGTTGAAACAATTAATGGTAAAAAGAATCCCTGGCAAAAAGCTGATATAGAAATAGGCGATAAAATACTAGAAATTGATAAAAAAAAGATTAATAATAATGATGAATTAATTAAACAAATTGAATCATCAAAAGATTATGAATTAGTTTTAACTATTGGTCGGGGAAGTATAGAATTCGATACTAATATAGAACTTGTTGAAAATAAACAAGGGGAAAGAAGTATTGGGTTATATTTAAAAGATAAATTACTTGGTGTTGGAACTTTAACTTTTATTGATCCGGAAACAAAAAATTTTGGTGCATTAGGACATGGGATTATTGATCAAAAAGTATTAATTGGGGGAATAAGTGGTAGTTTATTAGTATCTAATGTTGATAGTATAAAAAAAGCCTCTCCTGGAGTTCCTGGAGAGAAAAGAGCTACACTATCAAATAGTGTTATTGGTAACTTAGAATCAAATTATGCGACAGGATTATTTGGAAATATTTCATCACGTTCACTACTTAATAAAGATAAAATAGAAGTTGGAACGCAAGATGATATTAAAATTGGTCCAGCTACTATTCGTACCGTTTTAAATGGAAAAGAAGTAAAAGAATATGATATCGAAATTATAGAAGTAAATAAGCAAAACACGAGAAACGTTAAAGGAATTAAAATTAAAGTAACAGATGATGAATTAATTGAAGCCTGTGGAGGAATTGTTCAAGGAATGAGTGGTAGTCCAATAATTCAAAATAATAAACTTGTTGGAGCAGTTTCTCATGTTACAATTGATGATCCACTAATTGGTTATGGAATTCATATCGAATGGATGCTTGAAGATTGTAAATAACAGATTTTCCCTAGATATGATATAATTCGACAAAAGAAGATAAAATAACCAAAATTTATTGTAAAATAAGGTGTTTTTTCGAAAAAAATATTAGTCTTGTAAAAAAATATGTTCTATTATAATTGCATAATTAAATCGAAAGTGGTAGAATTGTATACGTATGTAGGGGGTGTTATCATGCAAAAGATACGCGTAATGGTAGCGGAAGAGGCGCAAGAACGTCTTGAAGCCATTAAAAATTATTTTAAAAATGTTGAAGATGTAACAATTGTAGGAGCATATAATGATGGTAACAGTTTATTAAATGCTTTAAGAGTTACACAAGTTGATGTGTTATTGGTTGATTTGATTATGCCATATTTTGATGGTATGAAAGTAGTTGAAGAGTTAAAAACGAAAAAAGAAAGATATTGTCAACCACATCGTATTATTGTAATGACTCAATTTACGAGTTCGTATATTACTAATAAGTTAAATCAACTTAATGTTGATTATGTTGTTATTAAGCCGCTTGATTTAGATAATTTTTATCAATTACTTCAATCGTTTAATGAAAACAAAATTAAAACTGGTAGTGAACCAGAAGAAGTAGATTTAGATAGTGAAATTACATCATTACTTCATGAAATCGGAGTTCCTGCTCATATTAAAGGTTATTTATACTTAAGAGAAGCAATTACTATGGTCTATAATGATTTAGATTTATTAGGCTCTATTACTAAAATACTTTATCCAGAAATTGCTGAAAAGTTTAGAACAACTGCATCTCGTGTAGAAAGAGCTATTAGACACGCGATTGAAGTTGCATGGATAAGAGGAAATGTTGATGCGATAAGCGAAATATTTAGTTATACAATTAGTTATAATAAATCTAAACCAACTAATTCTGAGTTTATAGCTATGATTGCTGATCGCTTAAGAATTGAACATCGTAAACATAAACGCTATCGTTTAATTGCGTAAAAAAAAGTAACAAACATTTTGTTTGTTACTTTTATTATTATCCAAGTAATGCGATAATTAGTGAAATTACAGGGATTAAAATTGTACCAGCGATAATTAAGCCTACAACGATTTTTCCCCAAACAGTTTTACTTGGAGAACCATGTACTACATATTCTACAGTATTATCAGCTTTAGTACGTTTTTCGATATAGTTTTGTTTTTCTTTTTTGTTAGTATTTTTAGCCATAACGAACTCCTTTTTTATCTTATTAAACTCAAGTATACTTATTATACCATAATGTTTGTGAAAAATAAAAGGATTTGTTAAAATATTTTCTTTTTATTAAAAAAATGTTTATTTTTTATTTGTTTTTACTATAATGTGATATAATTAGTATAAGGAGTAGATTATGGGTACAGGTAGAATTATTTTTCATATCGATATGAATTGTTTTTATGTAAGTTGCGAGCTTGTTCACCGTCCAGAACTTCGTGATGTTCCTGTGGCTGTAGCACCTAACGCAAGTCGGAGAAAGAGTATTATTTTAAGTGCTAATTATCCCGCAAGAAAATTTGGGATTAGAGCAGCAATGAGTGTAGCTGAAGCACAAAGACTTTGTCCCAATATTATTTTATTAGATTCACATTTTGAATTATATTCGGAATATTCTCAAAAGTTTTTTAGTTATTTTTTTGAGTTAACAAGTCTTGTTGAACCAGCAAGTATTGATGAAGGTTATTTAGATGTTACGGATCTTTGTAGTAAAATAGATGCTGTATCACTTGCGGAAAAGATTAGAAAAGATTTATATGAAATATATGGTTTGCCATGTAGTATTGGGATTGCTCCTAATAAAGTATTGGCTAAAATAGCTTCGGATATGAAAAAACCATTTGGGATTACTATTTTGCGTAAACGTGATGTTCCTAAAATTTTATGGCCTATGCCAGTGGATACTATTCCAGGAGTTGGGAAGAAGACGTTACCGCTTTTAAAAATGTTAAAAATAAATACTGTTGGAGATCTTGCTAATTATCCTGATCTAAGAAATTTAGAAGAAATTATTGGCCCTAACAACAGTAAAGCTTTAATTGCTTTGGCCAATGGTGAAGGTAGTAATGTAATCGATATTAATCGTTTTAATGATGCTTCATCGATTAGTAATTCTCAAACTTTTGATAATGATGAATTTGACATTTCCAATATAAAAAGCGTTTTAAAAATTTTAACTAACTCAGTTAGTTATCGATTAGAAAAACATCAATATAAAGCATATACTTTTACTTTACAACTTAAATATGGAAATTTAAAAAGTATTAGTAAATGTCGTAGTTTAAATAATCCAATAAATAATTCCAAAGAAATGTATTTATTATTAGAAGATATTTTTGATGATGTTTATGATGAAGGATTACCTATTCGTTTAATTGGAGTATCAGCTAGTAAACTAATTAACTATGAAGAAGAAATATATCAGATTAGCATATTTGATAATATGGATGAAGAAGAAAAGAAAAAATCAGTTAATGATTTGATTACGAATCTTCAGCAAACATTTGGAGATAAAGTAATTAAACAAGGTATTGAAAAAGAAAATACCTTTAAATATGATAAAAGCTATAAAAAAATAATAAACTAGGAGGTATAATTATGGGTTTATTTGATGCAATTAGAAAACAATTATTAAAAGTTATTGAATGGAAAGATGATTCAACGGATACCCTTGTATATCGTTATCCAATTCAAGATTCTCGTGATGAAATCATGAATGGATGTCAATTAATTGTAACTGAATCACAAGTTGCAATATTAGTAAAAGATGGTCAAATTGGAGATATTTTTGGACCAGGTAAACATAAACTTGAAACAAAGAACTTACCAATTTTAACAAAGATTGCTGGATGGAAATATGGATTTGATTCTCCATTTAAAGCTGATGTTTACTATGTTAATACAAAACAATTCATTAATCAACAATGGGGAACAACTAATCCGGTAATGATGAATGACCGTGAATTTGGTCCAGTTCGCATTCGTGCTTATGGTAAATATGCTTATCGTGTAACTGATGCAGGAAAATTTATGAAAGAAATTTTTGGTACAAAACGTGATTATTCAACTAGCGCTTTAGCCGATTATTTTAAGAGTATGGTAGTTACAGGATTTAGTAGTTGTTTATCACAAGCTAGTATTCCGGTATTAGAGATTGCTGGAAAATACTATGAACTTGCTGAATTAATCAAACAAAAAGTTCAAGAAGATTTTAGTGAAATTGGTTTAACTTTAGTTGAATTATTTGTTGAAAATGTATCACTTCCAAAAGAAGTTGAAGAAACAATTGATAAACGTACATCAGTTGGAATTATGTCTGATAAAATGGGAAGCTATGTAACATATGAAGCAGCAGGTGCTATGCGTGATGCAGCTAAAAATGAAGGTAATGGTATGGCTGGTGCTGGAATGGGATTTGGTGCCGGTGCAGCAATGGGACAAATGATGAGTGAAGCTTTAAAGAACGCTAAAGATGAAGAACCTAAACCATCTAAGACAGCTACTAAGAAATGTCCTAAATGTGCAAGCGAAGTAGCCGCTACTTCAAAATTCTGTCCGGAATGTGGTGAAAAATTACCAGTTAATAAGTTCTGTCCAGAATGTGGTAAAGAGGTAAATGCAGGTGCTAAATTCTGCCCAGAATGTGGTAATAAATTAAACTAATAGGTGAATTATGGAACCTAATGAAGAATTAACCAACGAGATATATGAGTGTCCCTCTTGTGGAGCTAATTTAAAATTTTTACCAGATAAAGAAGCTTTATTTTGTGAATATTGTAATACAACAATTAGTTTAAAAGGGGAAGCCTCTAACGAAGAATTAGATTTTCTAGCTAACTGTGATAATCCAGTGAACGATTGGGATGTTGAATCAAAAATTGTTCATTGTGAAAACTGTGGTTCAAATAATGTTGTTTCAAAGAAAGAAATTACAAGTAATTGTCCTTTCTGTGGTTCCTCATCAGTTATTAATAGTAACGAATTAGTAGGTGAAAAACCAAATAGGGTAATACCATTTAAACTTGGTAAAGAACAAGTTATCACTAATTATCAAAAGTGGTTAAAAAAGAAGTTTTTTGTACCTAGTAAAATAAAAAAGAATATTCCTAATCCTTTAATTAACGGAGTTTATATTCCTAGTTGGACTTATGATTCTAATACTGTTTCTACATATAATGGAAGATTGGGTAAGAGATATACAACAACCGTTGGAAGTGGTAAAAACCGTCGAACTGTCACAAGAATTAGATATTTTAGAGTAAGTGGTGTACATAAAAAATATTTAGATGATCTTTTAGTATGTTCTGGAGAAAAATTAGAACAAAGTGCTCTAGATAAACTTGCTCCATATAATACTAATGATTCTTATCTATATGATGAAAGATATTTAGCTGGTTTCTCTGCGGAACACTATAATCTTTCTTTAAAAAATGGTTGGGAAGTTGCTAAAAGAAAAGGTAAAGAAATTATTAAATATGAAATTTTAAGTAAATATCATTATGATGTAATTGATTATTTAAATATTAATACTATTTATGATAAGATTCAGTATAAGTATGTTATTTTACCTGTATGGATTTGTATTTATAAATACGATAATAAAGAATACAAATTTATGGTAAATGGTGAAACAGGAAAAGTAGTAGGTAAAACTCCAATTTCAGCTTTGAAAGTAACTCTTGTTGTGCTTTTAGCAATTATTCTATTAATTTTATTAATTTGTTGGATGAATTACTAATATGAAATATGTTGATGAAATATTAAATAATAGTAAAAAACATAAAATAAAGGTTGAATCAGGAGGAGCATTTATATCCAAAGGATCAACTATTGCTGCTGGAGTCACACTAGTATCAGAAATACTTTCTAAACAAAATTCTAAAAACATTATTTATCAAATAAAAGAAGATGGAGATTTACTAAAACGTGGTGATGTTTTATTAAGTGTTCGTGGAGCATATGGTGATATTGCTAGTATTAAAAATGATTGCTTAAATATTTTTAGTGAATTATGTGGAGTATCATTAGCAGTTCAAAAATTTAAACAAGAAATTAAAGATTTAGATTGTCAAATCCTTTTCTTTCAAAATAATTTACCGGGTCTTGGAGAATATTATAACCAAACAATTGTTAATAGTGGAGGATTAATTATTTCAAATAATACGCCTTACCTTTCAGCAAATCTTTGGGATGACGTTGACTCTATGAATGAACTACTTGATAACTTAGATGCAGAAGACATTTTTGTTGAAGTTAGAAATATTGAAGAATTTAATCAATTAACAGTTTCTAAATGTACACATATTGTTTGTCTAAACTTTACTGATGAAGATTTAGAGTATATAAGATATAATAACAATTACAAGAAAATTGTTATTAAAAATAATATGACTTTTCCAAGTATTCGTTCGTTCGCGAAAAAAGGAGCTGACTATTTAATTATTAATAATTTTAATAGTCAAGTTAAGAAGTTTGATATTGACTTTAGTTATTTTACAAAATAAAAAAGTGGATATTCCACTTTTTTATTTTTTAATATTGATTCCGATTATTCCACCAATCATTGATGAAAAAAGGTAACTAATTAATTTTGCGGCTAATAATAAACTAAAATAATTTTGACAAAATAATAAAATAATTATGACAATTATTTCTAATAATAAAGCACTAGTAAATCCAGCTAAAAGACCTTTATTTTTTTCTACTCTTGCTGAAATTACTCCATAAATGAAAAATAATAATAGACCACTAATATATGATACAATCCTAATGGTTTGGTAATCAAAAGTTAAGACTTTAAAATAGATTAGTGTTGTATAAATAGTTGTAAATATGATAAAAATAATACTAATTAAAAGTAATTCTTTTAATTTAAGTTTTAAATAAGACATAATATCACCATTAAATTATATGTTTTATTTTATAATCTTAGAAGGGGTTTTTATGTTATTAGATATTTTAATTAGAACATTTATTGGATATTTTATTTTATTATTAATGCTTAAAATAATGGGTAAAAGAGAAATTGGACAACTTAGTTTATTTGATTTAATTATTTTATTATCGATTGCTGATATCATGATTATTGGTATTGAAAATTATGAAATAAATTATTGGAATGTTTTTTTACCTATTTTATTACTTACATTACTTCAAAAATTAATTGCGTTTATAATCTTGAAATCTACAAATCTTAGAAATATTTTTGACGGGAAAGAATCGATAATTATTTTTAAAGGGAAAATCGATTTAAAAGAAATGAAAAAATTATGTTATAATTTCGATGATTTATTAGCACAATTAAGACAAAAAGATATTCGTAGCATTGAAGAAGTTGAATATGCGATATTAGAAAATAGTGGTAAATTAAGTGTATTTAAATATGATGATAATGCGGTATTCCCTTTGCCAGTAATTGTCAGTGGTAAAGTTGAAAAACGATATTTAACATTATTGAATATTGATATTAAATGGATTGAAAAAGAACTTTTAAAAAAACATTTAAAAATAAAAGATGTTAATTGTGCTTTTTATGAAAATAACAGTTTAAGAATTATTTCTTAAACTTTTTATTTTAATTAGATCAAATGAATAACAAAGAAAAAGATAAATAAATAAACAAATAATTGAGACAATTAAATAATTATTAAATATTTTATCAAATAAGATTAATATAAAATAAGTAATTATCGTTATTAAAAATAATGTAAAAAGAATTTTAAAGTTGATTTGATATTTAGTATATCTACATACTATCAAAATTGTTATTAATGAATTTAACAACATTGTGATGATAACGGAATAGAAGATGCTATTTAGTCCTATTTCGGGAATAAGTGATAAGATTATTATTAAAATTAATCTTATACATGAAAAAAAGGTTGATATCCAAAATTGAGTTTTGGTTTTCCCGATCGCATGAAGAATTGACATGAAAGGCATATGTAGATAATAAAAGAGAAATAAAAAGACAAACGGTTTAATAAAATTTGTACCTTCATTTGTTGCGTATATTAAATTCATATATTCAGTAGGATAATAGAATAAGAGTAAGGTAATTAATAAACTAGGAACTAAACAAAAAATTAAAACTTTATCGATTAAATACTTAATATTTTTTTCATTTTTTGATGCATAATTTTCTGAAATACTAGGTATAATGGTTGTCGATAATGCCGCTGATATAAAAGAAGCAGTTGTTAAAAGAGGAATAGTGTAGGCATTAATGATGGTATAAGTTTTTTGGATATCGATAGCTTGATAACTTAAAAAAGATAGTATCCAAGTATAGATTATTGGTTCTAAAAAATAAGTGAAACTCCCAATTAGTTTAGAAAATGTTGAAGGTAGGGCTAAAGATAAAATCTTTTTAGTTGGATTATTACTTTGGGGATATTCATAAAATGTAATTTTTCTTATTTTAAAAATTAAATAAATTACTGAACATAGTTCTCCAAAGCTAAGAGCTAATAAAATCAAAGTAGTTGTGGTTACATAGTTTGATGAATCAAAAAAGAAAAAGACAAACAAGACAAAAATAATTCTCGTAACTTGTTCAATGATATTAGCAAGTGTACTTTTTGTTATTTGTTTTAATCCGTTATAATATCCTTTAAGGGTATCGCTTATAGCGGTTAATGGAATTAAAAGAATAGTTGTTAAAAGGGGAAAAAGAAGTAAATCGTTTTTTAAAAAAACAGCAGTTAATGGTTTAATAATTATAAGCAAAATAATAATTGTTACGAGGGAACTTAAAAGAGTTAGTTTTAAAGATGTAGTAATTATTTTTTTAGGAGAATATTCTTTCGTGATGTTAATTTCAGAAATTATCTTGCTGATAGTATTATTTATATTAAGAGTTGAAATATTTAAGAAAAGAATAATAGTGGGGAATGAAATAATATAAAGACTCATCCCTTCAGTCCCTAAATATCTTGTTATTAATATTTTATTTAATAGACCTAAGATTTTAATAATAAATCCACTTAAAATTATTATTGAAGTATTGATAAAAAAAGAGTTATATAGAGTTTTTTTAAGCATTATTATCGTATCCTTCTTTATATATTTTATGAGTTATTTCTCGAAAATATTATATAAAATTATAAAGTTTAACAAATATCTTTGAAAACTGGGTTAAAAATGTTATAATAAGATTATATTTTATTATAGGATGGTAATAATTATGAATTTAAAAGATTATATTGCTGACGTATTAGATTTTCCAGTAGAAGGTATTTTATTCCGTGATATTACACCATTACTTGCGGATGGAGAAGCATTTAATACTGTTTGTGAATTAATTACATCATTTGCTGAAGAAGTAGATGCTGATGTAATAGCAGGACCTGAATCAAGAGGATTTATTTTTGGTTGTCCTGTCGCATCTAATTTAAGTATTGGTTTTGTACCTATTAGAAAACCAAATAAATTACCACGTGAAGTAGTTACGCAAACTTATGATTTAGAGTATGGGACAAATACTTTATGTATGCATAAAGATGCGATTAAGCCTGGGCAAAAAGTTGTAATCGTTGATGATTTACTTGCAACTGGCGGAACACTTGAGGCTGCTGTTAAACTAGTTGAATCATTAGGTGGAGTAGTTGCAGGAATTGCTTGTGTAATTGAACTTGAAGACTTAAAAGGAAGAGACGCATTAAAAGGATATAATGTATTTACAATATTAAAATACTAATGTAATATTTAATCTTTATTGGAGGTGAAGATATGAATAATGTAAAGACAATAGAAGATATCATCGAAATAGCTAAAGAATATCTTCACGAAGAAAATATTGAATTTATAAAAAAAGCCTATGCGATTGCTGAAAAAATGCATGAAGGGCAATTTAGAAAATCTGGAGAACGTTATGTTCATCATCCAATTGAAGTAGCTTACATTTTGACAGAATTACATTCTGGTCCAAGTACGATCGCTGCATCGTTAGTTCACGATGTCTTAGAAGATACTGGTATGTCAAAAGAAGAAATGATTGCTGAACTTGGTGAAGATGTTACAAATATCGTTGATGGAGTAACTAAGATTAGTAAATTAAAATATCATACTAAAGATAAAGTTTTAGCTCAAAATCATCAAAAGATTTTACTTGCTATGGCTAAAGATATTAGGGTTGTTTTAGTAAAACTAGTTGACCGTTTACATAATATGCGAACTTTACAATTTCATGATAATGTAGAGAAACAAAAGCGTATTTCTAAAGAAACCCTTGATTTATATGCTCCTCTTGCTCATCGCTTAGGGATGTATCGTATCAAAGCCGAACTTGAAGATTTAAGTTTAAAATATTTATATCCTGAGAATTATTATGAAATCTCTAATCGTTTAAAAGAAAAAAAGAGTGAACGAGAAGATGATATTTTGCTTATGCAAAATAACATTGAGCAACATTTAAAAGAAAATAATGTTACAGGTTATGAAATAAAAGGTCGAATTAAAAATATTTATAGTATCTACAAAAAAGTTGTTACAAAAAATAAAACTTTAGATGATATTTATGACTTTTTAGCTTTAAGAGTTATAGTAAATACGGTAGAAGATTGTTACCGTGTATTAGGAATTATTCATGGTCGTTGGACTCCACTTCCTATGCGTTTTAAAGATTATATTGCGGTACCAAAGACTAATCTTTATCAATCGCTTCATACAACAATCGTTGGAGAAAATGGAAAGATTTTTGAAATTCAAATTCGTACCTATGATATGGATCGTACCGCAGAAATTGGGGTTGCTGCGCACTGGGCTTATAAAGAAAATGCTGGTTATTCACCAGAAAAAGAACAACTTGAAATTACAAATAAACTTAAATGGTATAAAAACTTGTCAACATATGTTGATGTTTCAGGAGATATTGATCCGCTTGACAATATTATTGAAGATATCTTTTCTGCGAATGTTTACATTTTTACTCCAAATGGTGATGTTATTGACTTACCATCTGGATCTATGCCATTAGATTTTGCATATCGTATTCATACGCATATTGGTAATACAACTGTTGGAGCAATCGTAAATGGAAAGATTGTACCACTTAGTTATAAGTTAAAAACTGGTGATGTTGTTGCGATTAAAACCAATAAAAACGTAACACCAACCAAAGAATGGTTAAAACATGCTAAAACTTCAGGTGCAAGACAAAAAATTAATTCATTTATTAATAAACAAAAACGTGATGAATTAATTACCCAAGGGTCAGCTGAATTTGAAAAATATGCTAAAACTACAACTTATAATCCTAATCAATTAGATGATGAGGCAGTTAAGAAACATTTTGGAAAAAATAATATTAATACTGTTGAAGATTTAATGTATGATATTGGAAGAGGATATTTAACTCCTCAAACAATTTTAAATCGTTTATTAGGAATTACAGATGTAAAATTAACTGATGAACTTGCTTTAAAACAATATGGTGAAGATAATCAAAAAGTAAAAAAACGTAAAACTACAAATGCTTATGGAATTATTGTTGAAGGTTTAGAAAAGGCCCAATTACGTTTAGGAAATTGTTGCCAACCGGTATATGGCGATAATATCTATGGATATATCACTAAAGGTAGTGGAATTGTTGTTCATCGTGAAGGATGTCCAAATATCACTAAATCTGAAGATGAACGTTATATTAAAATAAATTGGGATCCGGAATTCCAAGGTCGTGTTTTTGATACTACTTTAAAAATTTCAGCTATTGATAAGAAAAATATTCTTGCTGATTTTGTTAATTCGATAAACTCGACAAAAGCAACCATTGTTTCGGTTTCTTCAACAAAGAATAAAAGTGGTGAATGTGTAACTAAATTTAAGTTACAAGTTGCCAATCTTGATGATTTAAATCATGTTATTCTTTCAATTGGAAAAATTAGTGAAGTTTACGGAATAGAAAGAGTGTATAAATAATATGCGAGTAGTATTACAAAGAGTAAAAAGAGCTAATTGTATCGTAAATCAAGAAGAGGTTAGTAAAATTGAAAAAGGTTATTTATTACTTGTTGGTTTTACTCATACTGATACAATTGATAATGTAAATAAAATGGCCAAGAAAATTGCTAATTTAAGAGTTTTTGAAGATGAAATGGGTAAAATGAATTTATCAATTAAAGATGTTAATGGTTCAATTTTAGCTATTTCTCAATTTACCCTATATGCTGATCCAACTAGTGGTAATCGTCCATCATTTATAAATGCGATGAAACCAACTGAGGCTAATGCTTTATATGAAGAGTTTGTTAAACTTTTAAATAATGAATGGCAAATTGAAACCAAAATGGGAGTTTTTGGAGCTGATATGGAATTAAATCCGGTATGTGATGGACCAGTTACAATTAATCTAGAATTTTAGGTGTTATTATGGGATTTGATAGTCGCCATCTAGTTTTAGAATTTATTGCCGAAAACCGATTACTTGGTATTACGCAAATGACATTAGTCTTTTTTGGAAAAAAGAAAGATCCTTTTCTTCAAAAATGTTTTAATGAGATGATTTCTGATAAAGTTTATGTTTATCATAACAAGGGTACAAGACTTTTTTGGAAAGAATATCCTTTTGATAAATTAAAAGGAACAATAATTGAATTATTACTTGACAATAATGCTTCAATTAATATTCGAAAAAATGATTTAACTTTTGAATTAACTGAACCATATTATTTTTTAGATTTACGGAAATTTGATTTTGATTATTTAAGTGTTATTCCCGTAAAAGAAAAAGAGGAATTAGTTGGATATGTGCTATTATATGGGATTTCTGAAATTACCCAAAATAAATATCCTAATGTTTCATTAAGTCGTTTATTCAGGAATATTACTAAAAATGAAAATCAAGCTAAATTTCAAGAATTTGATACCTTTTTTGATGGTATTAAAGGCTATATTGATTTTAATGAACAATTATATTTATCAAAAATATTAGCTGATGAATTAAAAATTAATCAAAAAGTTGAAAATCCATCTGAATTTAAAGAACTTTTATTAAAACAAAATTATGTTATTACCGATAGTTATGAAAAAAATAATTATTTAATTTATGAATTAGAACAAAATAAACGTTATTTAAAAGCCTTAGAAGAATTAAATAACTGTAAACAATTGAAAGAATTTACGTTGTTTTATATCCGGATGAAGTCTATAGAAAATCTTAATACTATGTATGATAAGATTAATTTAGTTCTTAATGAGGTTTTCCCTAATGTTTATGTTGATTTATTTAAAGTATCGAACCAAAGTATTGGTATTTTGATTAATAAAAAGTATTTAAAGAAAGATATTAAAAAATTATTCTTAAAATTAAAAGATTATTTAGTTATTGATATCCGTAGTGATGTTGATTTAAATAATAAAGCTAATTTGTATAATGTTTTAGAATATCTAGAAAAAGAACAACTTGATAAATTTATTTATGAAGATTATCTAGCTTACCGATTAAAACAATCAGCTGATAAATATTTTAATGATTGAGGAAGAGATTATTAAAGTTTAGTGGAGGAAAAATGAAAAACGTTTTAGATTTTATATTATCGTTTGTACTACCTAAAAAGATGATACGTTATCGTAATATTAATTTCTTTTTAATTGTGTTAATTCTTTTAGGTTGTGCATTCTTATGTGCGGGAGGATCAAATTTATCATTAGATAATTATGTTAAAAGAAATAAAGAATCTTTTAGATTATATGATGAAATATATGATTTACGCAGTGAAAAAACTGTTAAATTACCTAAGTTTACTATTAGTAGTGAAACAGGTTGTTTAACTAACTTTACAATCGGTGAAGAAACTGATAATGTTTATGAATTAAGTTTTGATTTAGAAGATAACAAAACATTAAATTTAACATTAGTTTACGAACCCAATGTTTATGTTAATGATGATGAAAAAACTCCTCATGATGATCGTATTTTAAACTTTGATTTAAATGGATATTATCGACATGAACCAAAGAAAGATGAAAATGGAGAATTATTAGAACAAGATTTATTATTTATTATTACTAATGAACTTGTTTATTATATTTTTAATCATGGTGTTGACTTAGTAGCGAATGCGGATGGAACATATAATCGTTATTTAGAATATACTGGATGGAGCATTATGGAAAATAAACATTATTTACCAAAAGATGCTACTGAAATATTCTATACTGATGCTGAAAATAGTGTTTTAGATTATTCTAAATGGACTGTTTTAGCAAAACCAGGTGAAACTAAAGTTGTTGGTGATAAAACTTATACGGCTTATGATTCAGGAGAAGTTGCTTACTATTTACCAGCAAATCAAGAAGAAGCAGATGCAATTAATGCTTATGGTGACCCTGATGTAACTAAATGGACTAGAGTAGTTGATAAAGCTGATGAACTAGTTTATATTGGTGGAAAAGAATATAAGTCACAAGCTCGAATTAATTCTAATCTTCATGAAGTATTTGTATCTAGTGAAGGTACTACAAGAGTTGGGGTTTATTCATTATATACAGCTTATAATTTAGGAATTGAACTTGGAGATTTAGGGAATGGGGTATCAAGTATTGACCCTGCTTTAATGGTTGAGGCTATTGGAAATTTAATGGTAAGTTCTGGTGCAAGTCAACTTGAATATTATAATTTCTTCTATGCGGTTATCTTTATTTTCTTTATGCCATTATTATGGACGTTTGCGACATGGGTAATGTCTAGAAAATATGGTGAACTTACAAGATTTAAAGAATATTATGCTATTTGTGCAATTTCCTTTATTGTGCCAACAATTCTTACTACAATTCTTGCTATGACATTACAACCATATTGTTATATTGCCCAATATGCAATGTTTGTTCAAGTAGCATTCTATATTTTCTGTATTTATAAGATGAATGGCATTAATAAAAAAAATCCAAAAAATCAAAACAATAATAATACAGATAAAAAAGAAGAAAAAGTAATCGATTTAAAAGTTAATCCAACACCAGTTCAAGAAAAAGTATCAAGAACTGCTCAAATGGAGTAATACTTTAAAATCATCCTTCATATACTTAATTGAATTAGATATGGAGGAATAATATGATTAAGAAAAATCAATTTGCTTTAATTTTTTTAACGATTGTGACAATGCTTGCGGTATGGTATATTAAATCACCTGTTTCCGCTGATAAAGAAAATGACAACGACAATACTACTCCCGTTATTAATGAAGAAGAAAGTGGTAGACTAGAAGAACTTGCTTTGATGCGTGAAGCTATTCGTAATGAACGTAGTTTAGCAGTTGTTTCATTAGATGCCGTTATCGCTGATGAAGAAGCATCACTTGCTTCAAAAGAAGCTGCTCTTCAAGAAAAAGAGGCAATTTCTGCTTTAACTGAAAAAGAAGTGTTGTTGGAATTACAAGTAATTAATAGCGGTTATCAAGATGCTTTAGTTCACGCAACTGATACAGGTATCGAAGTAATTGTAGTTAGTGATGAAGATAGTGCTGCGAAAGCCAATGAAATAATCTTAATGACTTTAGCTAGTTTTGAAGGTTATGATACAGTCGTAGTAAATTTTATGAGTGAAGAAGAACTCAAGGGGTAAATAAAAAACGTATTTAATAGTAATCTATTAGATACGTTTCTTTTGGAGGTTTAAATGTCGTATTTTGTTGTAAAAATAGATAAAAAGTATGATAGTTATTCTTTACCAACATACTTGAGTTCTTTTTATTTATCAACTGATAAAATTAAATATTTAATTAACAATAATTGTTGTTTTATTAATGGAGTAGTTGTTAAAGATGATTACCAAGTAAAAGAAGCTGATGAACTTTGTATTGATACTAGTTTTTATGATGGTAATGAATTATTACCAAGTGAAAAAGAACTCAATATTTTATATGAAGATGAATATTTATTAATAATTAGTAAACCGGCTAAATGTATTATTTATCCAGATGATTTATCAAAAAATAATACACTTGGTAATTATGTTTTAAATTACTATTTATCTAATGATTATGATTATAAAGTTCGTCATGCTCATCGATTAGATTTTGATACAACAGGTTGTATTGTATATGCGAAAGACGTTATAACTCATGCGGCTATATGTAAAATGATCGAAACAAAAGAATTAATTAGAAAATATTTAGCTGTTGTTGAAGGAGCAATTGACAAGAAAAAAGATCTTATTGATTTGCCAATTGGTAAAAACCGACATGTAAATGGTAAAATGATTGTTAGCAAAACCGGTAAAAGAGCAATAACATCTTATGAAGTTTTAAAAACTAAAAATAATAAATCACTAGTATTATTAAAACTTGAAACTGGCAGAACTCATCAAATTAGAGTTCATATGTCCCATTTAAATCATCCTCTTGTTGGTGATGAATTGTATGGAGCAAAAACTAAAGAAAAAAGAGTGTTGTTACACTCTTATATGGTTGAATTTATTCATCCAATTACGAATAAACGTATTAAAGTTATTGATGATATGCCTGATGAAATGAAGAAGTATTTTTAAAATAAAAAAGTTGATAATTACTTATCAACTTTACAATCAATATGGAGGCTCCGACCGGATTTGAACCGGTGCTCAGGGTGTTGCAGACCCACGCCTTACCGCTTGGCTACAGAGCCATATTTAAACTGCTCTATAATTGTACCTTATTTTTTAAAATTAGTCAAGGCAAAAGACAATAAATTATTTTTTATAGGAGTAAACGATATGAAATTATCAAAATATTTAAAACTATTCATAATTATGTTTTTAGCATTAATCTGCATTGGATGTACCCCAAGTGATGAAGAACCTGACACTCCAGATGGTCCTGCTTTAGAAATACCACAAACTGATTATGAATTTTTAGTAGAAGCAGCATCATCTTTAAATATACCTAATACTTTTACTGAAGATTATGCTTTTATTAGATTATTAGAATATAAAGGGGAAGAAATTAATGTTTCTTGGAAAAGTGATAAAACAACTAGTATTTCTAATTTCGGAGTTGTTAAACTAGGATATTATGATGAAGAAGTTATTTTAACTGCTACTTTTAAATATAAAGAAGAAACATATAAAAAAGAATATAAAGTAATGGTTCCAGCAATGTCAATTGAGGCAAGATTTAACGAGGCTTTAAAAGAAATTGAAGTTCCTAATACTTTATCTGGTGATATTAAATTTATTACTGAATTTTATGATGAAGAAATGAAGGCTACTTGGTCATCAAGTCATCCAGAGATTATATCAAATGAAGGAGTTTATAAATCTCCTAAAGAAAATACAATAGTTACATTAACAGTTTTATTAGAAGTAGGAAGTGAAAAAATGGAAAAGAGTTATGAAGTAAATGTTATATCAAATACCGTTAAACATCATTTAATTTTAAATGAAGTTAAAGATTATAATTTAGATAATCTTGATAAATGTCATGTTGAAGGTAGTAAATTAGTTTTAAATGATAATGAAACAGAAGGTACTTATTTATCAGAAGTATTTGAAGTTGCGCCATTCAAATCAGTAGTTGCTTCATGGGGAGCATTAAGTTCAAAAACAGCAACTGCCGAAATTGAAGTAAGAGTACGTGTTGATGGTAAATGGAGTATGTACTTTAGTTACGGAGCATGGGGATTAGGGCTTGAAAATAAACCAATGGCTACTAATACAAATGATGGTATGGTAAAAATCAGTACTGATGAAATTATTGTTATGAATAACAAAACAGCTGATGCAATTCAATATCGTGTTACTTTAAGAAGAAACGAAACTTTAAATGAATCACCTAAATTATCTTTTGTTGCGATGGCAATCGAATTTAAAAATTATGAATATAAAGTTGATACATCAGTTTTACCAAAACGTGTTGAACACATTGTACCTAAATTGAATCAAAATGTTGTGCCAGTTATTGGTAATAGTATTTGTAGTCCAACATCATCAACAATGTTATTAAAATATAAAGGTCATTCTTTCGCAGAATATGATGAATTTGAAAATCGTTATATCGCAAATCTAGCTCGCGACTATGGTAATGAAATTTTTGGTAACTGGGTATATTGTACAGTTATTATGACTGCGTATGGTGAAAAAGCATATGTTATGAGAATGTATTCATTAGATGAATTAAAAGAACATCTAGCAAATGTTGGACCAGTTGCGTTAAGTGTAAAAGGTAAAATGGATGCTTATGATATTGATAATACTTATACAACAGGTGGACATTTACTTGTTTGTCAAGGATACTATGAAAAAGATGGTAAAACAATCTTTATTTGTAACGATCCAAATGTTAAGAGTGTTTATGTTGAATACACAGAAGACACAATTGAAAGAGTATGGAGAATGGTATCATACGTTGTTGAATAATTTATAATCTAAAAGAGTAATGAACCCATTCATTACTCTTTTTTCTTTTTGACCATTCATTTGACTAAATTGTAAAATATTGATATAATAAGAATAAATTAGTTGAAATTAGGAGGTATTATTATGTCTGAAAATAGTAGTAAGTTTTTAGAAATATTAGACGCATCAGGTATCAAAAGAACTTTTGAATTAAGTAATGGGGAAATTCAAAAAGTTGTTTTATGTAATAATAGTTGTGTTTGGAAAATTCATTTATTATTTGATAATATCCTTCCTATTAATCAAGTATGTGAATTGATGACTAAAATTAGAAATTATATTATGTCATCAAAAGAAATCGAAGATGTTAGATTTATTTTTAGTTATCGTAATTTAGTTTTAAATGAAAAGACTAATAAAGAATATTTTGATTATTTAGTAAATAACTTTATGAATCGTGATCGTTCAATTAGTGTATTAAAATATTATACTAATGAAGTTTTAGATGATCGAATTAATATTTATGTAGGTACCCTTGATGATTGTTCTGTTGCTTGGGTAGGTATTAATAAAGTTAAAGAATTAATTAAAGATTTTGGTTTTGAATTAATAATTGAACCTCATGTATCCCATTTTGAGGTTGATACAATTGCTGATAAAAATCGTGAAATTGAAATTCGTAATGAACTTGCTGATACCAAAGCCTATGAAGAAAAGAAGCGTGAACTTGCTAATATGCAGTTTAATAGTAAAACAACTAAAGAACGTCGCAGTAATAATGCTTTAGAACGTAAGATTAAAGATTTACCATTAACTAGTATGCAAGTTATGGAGTTTAGACAAATAAATGGAACTGATCGTGTTATAGTAGAAGGGGTATTAGTTAGCGGAGAAATTCGTAAAGCTGGTCGCTATGAATTGTTTGAAGGTATCATAACTGATTATGAAGATTCAATTATGATTAAACAATTCCTTAATGCTACTAATACTAAATTCTTTAAAACAGAAATGAAAGTAGGAACTAAACTTTCAATTAGAGGATCAATCCAATATGACAACTATGCTCGCGATGTTGTGTTAATGTGTTATGAAATAAAAACATTAGGAGTAGATAATAAGAAAAATCGTACAGATGAATCACCAGTTAAGAGGGTTGAACTTCATGCTCATACGAAGATGTCAGTTTTAGATAGTGTTATGGATGTTGAGAAATATGTTGATACGGCTTTAAAATTTGGACATCGTGCTGTGGCAGTAACCGATCATGCTAACTGCCATGTTTTACCTGAATTATTTAGTTATTGTAATAAGATAAAAGGTAAAAATCCAGACAACTATGTTAAACCAATTGCGGGAGTGGAAGGATATTTTATCAATGATGATGCTTATTTAATTAATTTAACAAATGATGATATTTTATTAGAAGATGCAACCTTCGTTGTATTTGACTTTGAAACAAGTGGATTTAGTGTTAGATTTAATGAAATAATTGAAATTGGAGCTGTTAAAATTAAAAATGGAATGAAAGTTGATGAGTTTTCAACTTTTGTGTGCCCATCAAGAAGAATTTCATCAGTTATTACTAATGTTACTGAAATCACGAATGATGATTTAGCTAATGCGCCAACAATTGAAGAAGTTTTGCCAAAGTTTGCAGAATTTATTGAAGGAGCAATATTAGTTGCTCACAATGCTTTATTCGATATGGGGCATTTATATTATCAACTTAAGAAGTTAGGTTTATATAAACATGATTACCCATGTATTGATACTTTACAAATGGCCAAGGCTATGTATAGTCATATCTTAAAACGTTTCAATTTAAAAGATGTAGCTAAAGGTTTAAAAGTTGATTTAGAACAACAACATAGAGCTTTACATGATGCTCACTCAACATCAAATGTCTTCATGAAGATGCTTGGTGATTTAAGTGAACGATGCATTTATAACTATAAAGATATTAACTCTGTAACTAATAAGAATGAAGCATATAAATATATGATTCCTAGTCATATCAATATTTTAGTTAAAAACAGAGAAGGATTAAAGAATTTTTATAAGATTATTTCAGATAGTCATACAACACATTTTTATAAAGAAGCGAGAATTTTAAAATCTGTTTTATCTAAATATCGAGATGGATTATTAATTGGTAGTGGATGTTATAACGGAGAAGTATTTAAAATGGCTTATGAAAAGTCATATGAAGATTTACAAAGAGTAATTAAATTCTATGATTATGTAGAAGTTCAACCGCTTGATTGTTATGAACATTTAGTTGAAGCTGCTGGAGATGAAATTGCGAAAGAACATATCAAAGAAGCTGTTTTATCAATTATTAGAGCGGCAGATGAAGCAGGTATTCCTGTTGTTGCTACAGGAGACGTTCATCAAATAGAAAAAGAAGATGGTCGTTACCGAGAAATTTATATGTCAGTTGCTCGTCCAGGTATTGGAGGACTTCATGAACTTGCTAAAGCAAGTAAAGCTCCACCAATGTATTTTAGAACAACATCGGAAATGTTAGATGCATTTAGTTTTTTACCAGCTAATAAAGCATATGAAATAGTGGTAGAAAATACTAATAAAATCGCAGATATGATTGAAGAGTATGAATTATTCCCAAATAAGTTATTTACTCCACGTGATGACTTTATGGCTAAATATGGAGTTCCATCAATGGCGGGAGCAGTTCGTGATATTTCATACAATCGTGCTAAAGAAATTTATGGAGAAAATTTAAATCCATATATTATAGGAAGACTTGAGCAAGAATTAAATAGTATTATTGGTAACGGATTCTCAAGTGTTTACTATATTTCTCATATGTTAGTTAAGAATTCATATGATAACGGTTATGTAGTAGGAAGTAGAGGATCAGTTGGAAGTAGTTTTGTTGCAACTATGATGGGAATTACGGAAGTAAATCCATTAAAACCACACTATGTATGTCCACATTGTCATTTTTCAGTATTTAAAGGAATTGAAAATCTAAATGCTCCAACTCATATTATTGAAAAAGTAAACAATATAATGATTGGTATTGACTTAGAAGAATGTGCATGCCCAGTTTGTGGTGCTGCATTAAATCATGATGGGGTTGATATTCCGTTTGAAACATTCTTAGGATTTAAAGGGGATAAAGTTCCGGATATTGATTTAAACTTCTCAGGAGATTATCAAGAACGTGCTCATTTATTCTGTCGTGAAGTGTTTGGTATTGATAATGCTTTCAGAGCTGGAACAATTGGAACCGTTGCAGCAAAAACGGCTTATGGTTATGTTAAAGGTTATTTAGAAGACCATGGTAAAACTTTAAGAGAAGCAGAAATTAAACGTATTGCTGCAGGACTTGAAGGGGCGAAACGTACAACAGGACAACATCCAGGAGGAATCGTTGTTATTCCCGATGATATTGAATACACTGATTTAATTCCGGTTCAATATCCAGCGGATTCAGTAGACTCTAGTTGGCGTACTTCCCATTATGATTATCACCGTTTTGAATCTAATCTTTTAAAACTTGATATTCTAGGTCATGATGATCCGACAATGATTAGACATCTGATGGATTTCGTTGAAAAATATCCAGATGAATTCCCATTCTCAAAAGTTGAAGAAATTCCACTTTCTGATAAAGATGTTATCTCTTTATTCCAGTCAAAAGATGCTTTACACTTAAGCGGAGAAGACGGTGATAATCTACCAAGTGGTACTATTGGTGTACCAGAATTTGGGACTAATTTCGTTCGTGAATTATTAAAAGATACAAAACCAAAAAACTTTGATGAAATTGTTAAGGTTTCAGGTTTATCTCATGGAACAGATGTTTGGTTAGGAAATGCTCAAGATTTAGTATTAGGAAGAAATTTTGTTGATAAACCTATTCCTTTCTCAGAAGTTATTGGATGTCGTGATGATATTATGACTTATTTAATGTATAAAGGGTTAGAACCATCAGATGCCTTTAAAATCATGGAAGCTGTTCGTAAAAAAGATAAACAACCAAGTGAAGAACAAATTAAAATGATGAGAGATCATGATGTTCCAGAATGGTATATCAAATCATGTTTAAAAATTCAGTATATGTTCCCGAAAGCCCATGCTACTGCATATGTTATTATGGCTTTGAGAATTGGATGGTTTAAAGTTCATCGACCAATCTATTATTATGCGGCATATTTCTCATGTCGTGCTAGTGCGTTTGATGTTGATGTTTTAGCAGCTGGTAAAAATGCAATTAGAAATAAAATTAACGAATTAAATGCCAAAAAAGAAGCTAAAACAATTGAAAAACGTGAAATTGATTTATTAGATGAATTAGCAATTGCTTTAGAAATGTGTCTAAGAGGATACTCATTTAAACAAGTCGATATTAATATTTCTGAGGTTAAAAACTTTATTTTAGCACCAGATAAAAAATCACTTTATTTACCATTTACCGCTGTTTCCGCATTAGGTGAAGCTGCTGCTCAATCAGTGGTAGACGCTAGAAATGCATATCCATTTACATCGAAAAAAGATGTCCAAAAACGTACAAAATTAAATAAAACAACTTTTGATAAATTACGTTCTATTGGAGCAATGGATAGTTTAGATGATTCTGATTCTGTATCATTATTAAATGAATAAAATATAAAAATAATATTATAATAATAACAGGAGGTTTTTATGGCAAGATTTGGAAGTAATTATGTATTTAAGAATGCATCTGATTTACCATATGAAAGTTTTGAAAAAGCAACCTTAAAAGGTGTTGGTTTAAAAACAATTTTATTATTATTAATAACAATTATTGCTGGAGTAATTAGTCTATCATTTATGAAGATTGGTAGTATTACTGGAGGTATGGTGATATTTGGTTATGCCCTATCACCCATTTTAGTTCTAATTCTTAGTTTGATTATGTCTTTTAGACCAAATACAGCAAGAGTACTTGCGGTACCATATGCAATAGCAGAAGGACTTGGAATTGGTAGTATTGCTGCAATTTTAATTCAAGGTTTTGGATTAACTGAGGCAGGAGTATTATTAGGACTAGCTTTATTAATTACTGTTGCAATATTTTTAGGAGGAACTGTTCTTTATACAAGTGGATTGATTAAAGTAACTGGAACTTTGAGAAAAATAATGTTTCTTATATTACTAGGAAGTGTATTATTTTCTTTAATTTTTCTCATCATTTCCTTTTTCTCACCAAGCATTTACGCGATATTCTTTGGTAATGGAAATTTATCATTGGTTCTATCAGTTATAATGGTAATTGTTTCATCAATCTATACAGTTATTAGTTTAGATAATGCTAATAAAATTGTTCAATCAGGTTTAGATAAAAATTATGAATGGTATGCATCGTTTGGAATAGTCTTAAATATTGTTTGGTTATTCTACGAAGTACTACGTTTATTATTGATTATTTTTTCAAGATCAAAAGATTAATAAATTATAAGACACTTTTGTTGTTAAAAAAAGAAAAATATGGTATAATACACCCGTAAAATTTCAATAGGAGGAAATTAAAAATGTCAGTAAAAATTGCAATTAACGGATTTGGACGTATCGGTCGTTTAGCATTCAGACAAATGTTTGGTGCAGAAGGTTACGAAATCGTAGCTATCAATGATTTAACTAGCCCAAAAATGTTAGCACACTTATTAAAGTACGATTCAGCTCAAGGAAGATATGCTTTAGCTGATAAAGTTACTTGTTCAGAAGAAGAAGGATGGATCGCTGTAGATGGTAAAGTAATTAAAATCTATGCTGAAAAAGATGCAGCTAACTGTCCTTGGAAAGAATTAGACGTAGACGTTGTATTAGAATGTACTGGTTTCTATTGCTCTAAAGAAAAATCTATGGCTCATATCAATGCCGGAGCTAAAAAAGTTATTATTTCTGCACCAGCTGGTAAAGATTTAAAAACTATCGTTTACAATGTAAACCATGAAACATTAACTGCAGAAGATCAAGTTATTTCTGCTGCTTCATGTACTACAAACTGCTTAGCACCTATGGCTAACGCATTAAATAATTATGCTCCAATCCAAACAGGTATCATGACTACTGTTCATGCTTACACTGGTGACCAAATGGTATTAGATGGACCACATAGAAAAGGTGATTTAAGAAGAGCTAGAGCTGCTGCTTGCAACATCGTTCCTAACTCAACTGGTGCTGCAAAAGCAATCGGATTAGTTATCCCTGAATTAAATGGTAAATTAATCGGTTCAGCACAACGTGTTCCTGTTTGCACAGGTTCATCAACTATCTTAGTTGCTGTAGTTAAATCTGAAGAAGAAGTTACAGCTGCAAGCGTTAATGCTGCAATGAAAGCTGCATCTAATGAATCATTCGGATATACTGAAGAACAATTAGTATCTTCTGATATCATCGGAATTAGCTATGGTTCATTATTTGACGCAACTCAAACAATGGTTGCTCCATTAGGTGAAGGATTATATCAAGTACAAGTTGTTTCTTGGTATGATAATGAAAATTCATACACTTCTCAAATGGTTCGTACAGCAAAATATCTTATTGAAAGTGTAAAATAATGAAATAAGCCTCTAATAGAGGCTTATTTTTTTGTTTAAAATTTTTATTTCATCATAAAATATATTATGGTGATAAGTATGAATAAAAATAAATTATTTGTTATTACTTTAATACTAATTAATTTGTTGTTATTTTTTAATTTATTTGATTATATAGCTGATATTTTTACTTTTTTAATTAAATTATTATTACCATTTATAATTGGTTTTACATTTGCTTTTATCTTATTACCAGTTGTTAATTTTTTAACTAATCATAAGATTAATCGTAAATTAGCAGTTTTTTTAGTTGTAGTTTTATTCTTGTTATTAATTGGCTTAATATGTTATTTTATTTTTCCAATTATTGTGGAAGAACTTTATATAATTATTGAGAAAATTCCCGACTACTTATTAATATTAGATGAGAAAATTACTTATATTGAAAGAAAACTTGATTTTTTACCAGTTGATTTATTACCTAATTATGATCATATAGAAGAAGTATTGGTTAATTATTTAATGAATTTACTTAATTCATGTTTTACCATTATAAAGAATGGGTTATCTTATATTGTTACATTCTTTATGAGTATTGTTATTATGATTTATTTTTTAATTGATTTTAATAAAATTATTGATTGGTTAAAAGATGTTGCTAGTCGTTTAAAAAAATTTGATTTAAAAGATTACTTAATTGATATTAGAGATACGATGCAAGCATATTTTAAAGGTATAATCTTAGTTTCTTTTATTTTAATAATTATTGCTTTTATTTTATTTAGTATTTTTAATATAGATTATGCTTTTATGCTTGCGATAATAATTGGGATTATGGATATTATTCCTTATATTGGACCATATATTGGAGGAGGAGTAGCAGTAATTGTTGCTCTTACAACCTCTTTAGAAAAAGCTATAATAGTTTTGATTATCATAATTTTACTTCAAGCGCTAGAATCGTGGTTAATTACTCCTAAAGTACAAAGTAAAAGTATTAGTGTTCATCCAATTTTAGTATTATTGTCATTATTTTTGTTTGGTAATTTGTTTGGAATATTAGGTTTATTATCGGCAGTACCGATTGTTGCGGTTGGACAATCAATTATAAAAAAATATTTTGGAAATAAATGTTTGTAAAAAAATTGATATTTTTTAATCGTTGTGGTATAATACTAGGGTAAAAAATAATAAAACGTTGATGAAGACTAGTAATTTAAAAGATGTTTGTAGAAAGCGATTGGTTGATGAAAAATCGTAACTATTTTAAATGAAGCTCCTTCTGAGTGGAACTAATCATTCCCGCTTGTTAGCGTTAAAACTTTAAACTAAGTTGCATAAAATATTTTATTTTATGAATTAGGATGGTACCGCGAATTAATCGTTCCTATTATATGTAGGGGCGTTTTTTATTTTGTTTAATATATAATAAAGGAGAAAAATGATGAAAAATTTAAAAGGTTCACAAATCAGACAAATGTGGCTTGATTTCTTTAAATCAAAAGGACATGAAGTATTACCTAGTGCATCTTTAGTACCAAATGATGATCCAACATTATTATGGATTAATGCTGGAGTAGCACCTCTTAAAAAATTCTTTGATGGACGTGAAAAACCAACAAATCCGCGTATTTGTAACGCCCAAAAATCAATTAGAACTAATGATATTGATAATGTTGGTAAAACTGCTCGTCACCATACTTTCTTTGAAATGTTAGGAAATTTCTCTATTGGAGATTATTTTAGAGAAGAAGTATTAACTTGGGCTTATGAATTATTATTTAGTGATGAATGGTTTGGGTTTGAAAAAGATTTAATTTATATCACATATTATCCAAGTGATGTAGATACTTATAATAAATGGGTATCTTTAGGGGTAGCACCTGATCACTTAATTGCGTTAGAGGATAACTTCTGGGAAATTGGAGAAGGACCATGTGGACCAGATACTGAAATTTTCTATGACCGTGGAACTAAATATGATCCAGAAAATATTGGTATTAAAATGTTAAAAGAAGATATTGAAAATGACCGTTATATTGAAATTTGGAATATCGTATTTAGTCAATTCAATAGTAAAATTGGGGTTCCTCGTAGTGAATATAAAGAATTACCTAGTAAAAATATTGATACAGGTAGTGGTCTTGAACGTATGGCTTGTGTTATGCAAGGGGTTGAAACAAACTATGAAACAGATTTATTCTGGCCATATATTGAATATCTAGAAAAATATACTGGTATTAAATATACTGACCAAATGGCATTCCGTGTTATAGTTGACCATATTCGTAGTGTAACTTTTGCTATTTCTGATGGAGCTTTATTATCTAATGAAGGTCGTGGATATGTTTTACGTCGTATTTTAAGAAGAGCTGTTCGTTATGGTAGAAAACTTGGAATTAAAGAACCATTCTTATATAAGATGGTAGATTTAGTAGTAGATAATATGAAAGATTTCTATCCATATCTAGAAGAAAAGAAAGCTTTAGTTACTAAACTAATTAAAATTGAAGAAGAAAATTTCTTAAAAACTTTAGAAAATGGAGAAAAGAAATTACAAGAAATTATTGATCATTTAAATGGTGATACAATAAGTGGTGCTGATGCATTCTTATTATATGATACATTTGGATTCCCACTAGAACTTACAATTGAAGCGGCTTCTGAACGTGGTGTTAAAGTAGATGAAGAAGGATATAAAGTTGCTTTAGAAGAACAAAAAAATCGTGCGAGAAAGAGTCGTAATGTAGAACAATCAATGAATGTTCAAAATCCTGATTTCCTTGCTTTTACAGAAAGTGCATCATTTGTTGGTTATGATACATTACAACATGAATCAAATGTTATTGGTTTATTTAAAGATGGATCTTATACAGTTGAAGCAAGTGGAAACTTTATTATGGTTGTTAAAGAAACTCCATTCTATGCGGAAAGTGGAGGACAAGCAGGAGATCTTGGGTCAATTTATTTAAATGGACAAGAAATTGCGGTGTTAAATACATTTAAACTTCCAAATGGACAACATGCAATGGTAGTTGATTCAGGGGTTGTTAATGTAAAAGTAGGAGATTTAGTATTATTATCAGTAGATGCAGATTATCGTAATGATATTAAGAAAAACCATTCAGCAACTCACCTTTTAAATCAATCATTACGTAATGTATTAGGTAGTCATGTTGTACAACAAGGTTCTCAAGTTACAACTAATCGTTTAAGATTTGACTTTAACCATTATCAAAATTTAACTGATGAAGAAATTCTAAAAATTGAAGAATTAGTAAATGGAGCTATTAATCATGGATATCCTGTTAATACATTATTAACTTCAATTGAAGAAGCTAAGAAAGCTGGTGCTCAAGCTTTATTCGGTGAAAAATATGGTGATGTTGTACGTTTTGTTGATATGGAATATAGTAAAGAATTAT
Source organism: Bacilli bacterium (assembly GCA_017463365.1). GTDB lineage: Bacteria > Bacillota_I > Bacilli_A > ML615J-28 > CAG-313 > HGM10611. Next base: position 3,277 of record JAFTPH010000037.1, on the reverse strand, counting down.
GTGGTGGTACTCACGTTGCTAATACAAAGGAAATTGGTCATGTAGCAATCGTAAGTATTGAATCAAAAGGTTCTGGTATTTTTAGGGTTGAAGCTGTAAGTGGAAATCACGTTGAAACTGAAGTAAATATCGCAGTTTCTGGATTAAATGATAATATTAAATTGCTTGCTGAAAAATACGAAAATTTAAAGAATTTAGCTGTTTCTGAAGGTTTTGATATTAATTTCCCAACTTTACCAACATATCAATTAACTTATAGTTATCAAGATATTTTAAATAAACGTAAAGAATTAGAAGAAGTTGGAAATATTTTAAAAGATTGTGAAAAACGTTATGAAGCATTACATCGTGAAAAGAATTCATCTAATTATAATGATTTCATGACAAATAGTGTAACTATTGATGAAACAGTATACTTAGTTCAACAAGTAGAAAATATGGAAGTAAATGTTTTAAAAGACATTGTAGATAAAATTTCTGCTCCACTTGAAAAATGTGTAGTATTCTTTGGAAATGTTATGGATGGGAAAATTGTCTTTATCGCAAAACAAAAAAATACTTCATTCAACTGTGGATCATTAGTAAAAGAAGCTGCTATTATCACTGGTGGTAATGGAGGAGGTCGTCCAGACTTCGCTCAAGCTGGTGGTAAAGATGTATCAAAAATTGCTGATGCATTAAATAGTGTTAAAATAACTCTAGGACTATAATATGCGTTACATGGGTTTAGATTTGGGTAACAGAACCGTAGGGGTTGCTTTTAGTGATCCTTTAGGGATTGTTGCTACAGGATATGAAACTTACAGATTTAATGAAAAAGATTTGCAAAAAGTTTTAGAATATGTTAAAATGCTAGTAGTTGAAAGAAAGGTAGATAAAATTGTATTAGGACTTCCTAAAAATATGGATGGTACTTTAGGCTTTCAATCTGAATATGTAATGAGTTTTAAGAAGATGTTAGAAGATGAACTTTCAATTGAAGTTATTTTGGTTGATGAACGTCTTACAACAACTCAAGTTACAAGAGTTATGATTGATGCTGATTTAAGTCGTAAAAAACGTAAAGCTCAAGTTGATAAACTTGCAGCTGTTGTGATCCTACAATCTTATCTAGATTCTAAAAAATAAAAAAGGAGAAAAGAAAATGAGTGAATTAAAACCTTTAGACCAACAATTAACAATTATTGATGAAGAAGGTAATGAAATTTTATGTCAAATTTTATTTACTTTTGAATCAGAAGAATTCAAAAAGAATTATGTATTATTCTATCCTTTAGAAGGTGACGATGAAGATGAAGATAACGTTACTGTTATGGCAGCTAGCTATGAAGAAGGTGAAGACGGTATCGGTGAATTAAAAGAAATCGAAACTGATGAAGAATGGGATTTAATTGAAGATGTTTTAGGTCAATACGAAGAACAATTTGCTGATGATGAATGCGAATGTGAAGTATGTGAAGGTGACGACGAAGAATGCTGCTGTGGATGCGGTTGTCATCACGAAGAAAAATAATTAATGGATTTTAATAAAGGAATTATTGATCAAATATATTTTGATGAAAAGATTATTATTATTTCAGTCTTAGATGGTACCAAATCAATTAGTGTATCATTTAGTGACTGTGATGAAGGTTTAATGATAGGTGATTTTGTATTATACAATGGTTTTAAATGGATAATAGCGCCAAATAATTTAGAACTAAAGAATAATTTAAAAAATCAAATTAAATCTTTATATAATGATATCAATAAGATATAAAAGTGCAGATAATATCTGCACTTTTTTGTCTATTTATTAGATAATTTGCGTTTTTTTATAAAATATAGTATTATATTAGCAAATAGTGGGAAGGAATAGAAATTCAATGAGTTTAAAAGAGAAAAAAACACCACCAAAATTTAATATGGATTTAGAACCAAAAGTTCCTAATTGGTTTTGGCATACATTTGAACGACTTTTCAGTAAACTATATTGTAGTAAATTAATGAAAGCCGGTTCTAAAATAAATCGAATTAATTGTGATGATTTAGAGGCCCCTTATTTAATTTTGTCATCTCATGCAAGTTTTATTGATTTTGCCCATAATGTATTGGCAATGCAGAAAGATAAAAGTTGTTGGGTAGCTTCGGTTGAAGAATTTATTGGAATACGTTCTTGGTTATTTGATAAAGCTTGCGTTATTCCAAAACGTAAATTTACCAATGATATTCATTTAGTTAAAAAAATTATTGACGCAACCCGTAATAAAAAAATATGTATGACCATTTATCCAGAAGCAAGATTTTCACTAGCAGGAATAAATGAAGATATTGGAACTGCTTTAGGAAAACTTGCGAAAAAATGTAAAGTTCCTGTTATTGTTGTTAATCAAAAAGGTAATTTTATCCGTTCTCCACAGTGGTGTAAACATCCATATCGAGATATTCCAATTGAATGTAATTTTATTCAAGTTGTTAATAAAGAAGAAGTTTTAACTTTATCAGCTGATGAAATTCAAAAACGTATTGATGATGCCTTTGTATACGATGACTTTCAATATCAATTAGATATCGGATATAAGATGAAATGTAAAAAACGTGCTCAAAATATTCATAAACTTTTATACAAGTGTCCACATTGTGGTAGCGAACATCATATGGATTCAAAAGGTATTAAACTATGGTGTAATAAATGTGGTGCTATTTGGGAAATGAATGAATATAGTCAATTAATTTGTCAGAATAAAGAAAATATCTTTACTCATGTTCCTGATTGGTATCGATATGAACGTGAAGAAACTAAAAAAGAAGTTTTAAATGGAAAATATAAAGTTATCGAAAAGGTTAGAGTTGAACATTTAGTAAATGCTAAAAAAGGATTTGTTAATAAAGGTATTGTTGAAATGATTCATGATGATAATGGATTCCATTTTAAAGGTACATTAAATGATGGAACAGACTTTACTTTTACTAAAGCTCCATTAACTACTCGTTCAATGCATATAGAATATGATTATAAAAAACGAGGAGATGCTTTGGATATTGTTTATAATGATGAAACATATTTTGTTTTTCCATTAAATAATCAATCTAATTTAACTAAATATCATTTTGCGACTGAAGAATTATATAATAAATCACTTAATGAATAAAAATTAAGGCCCTGTAAAAAATTCTGGGGAAAATAGGTTATAAATAACATTTAAAATAATGAATGAAAAGTAGCCTGTAAAGAATTCTAGTGATAAAATCCCTACTTGAAAAAGTAGGGATTTTCTTTTGGCCAGATAATAAAATT
>JAFTPH010000036.1 GCA_017463365.1 Bacilli bacterium | reverse complement strand
TGTACTAATACAGAAACAAATCCACAGTACGATTAAATTATAACATAATTTATTATGTTTATATAAAATTTAAAGAAAGGATTATAATATAAACTTATAAACTATATTATACGTTTATATTATACAAGAAAAATATGAGAAAAAATTTAAAACCAAAACCACTATTATATCCCCTTCCAGTATTAATTATTGGAACATATGATGAAAGTGGAACGCCTGATGCGATGAATGCGGCATGGGGAACTATTTGTGATATGAATCAAGTTGCGATATTCTTATCAGCAACTCATAAAACTACTAAAAATATTTTAGCAAAAAAAGAATTTACCGTTAGTATGGCAGATGCTAAGAATGTAGTTGAAGCTGACTATGTTGGGGTTGTTTCAGCAAATGATGTTCCAAATAAACTTGAAAAAATTAATTGGACGCCAGTTATGAGTGAATTTGTTAATGCGCCAACCTTTAAAGAATTACCACTTACTTTAGAATGTAGACTTGTAAGTTTTGATGAAGAAACAGAATGTGTTGTAGGAGAAGTAGTAAATGTTAGCGTTGATGAAAAAATCCTAAATGAAAATGGAAAAATAGATTTAAGTAAATTTAAACCAATATCATATGATCCATCTAATCATGCTTATGTTACATTAGGGGAAAAAGTTGGTAATGCTTTTAGTGATGGTTTAAAACTTAAATAGTTTTAATAAGTGTTTATTGATTGAAATAATTAATTTAGATATGATAAAATATTAGCATAGTAAAAACTGGAGGTAATTATGAACTATAAGAGTTTTGATTTATTAAATAAATTATATTTTGTTAGAACTGGTGGTTCTTTAGAGGAATTAAAGGCTGCTAATCTTTTAAAAGAAGAATGTGAAAGATTAGGGGTAAAAGCTGAATTAGAATCATTTAAAGTTGATGGATATAAAGTTGAACAAGCTAAAGTTAAATTCCTAGATCCTGATATGGAAATTGAATGCGCGGGAGTTGGAATGTCTTCATCTACCCTTCCTGAAGGAATTACTGGGGAATTTACTTATATTAATTCCGAAGCAGATGTTGAAATTCAAGATGTTGAGGGAAAAATATGTTTGGTTCATACAAAACTTGTTGGACAAAAATTATATAAACGTTTAGTAGAAAAGAAAGCAATTGGATTAGTGTTATGTACAGGTTCTGTTTATGATAAGGCAGAAAATGTCGATTTAGATCCATACATGTATCGTGAAAGAAATTATAAACATGGAAAAATTCCTGCTGTTTGTATTCGTATGAAAGATGCAGAAAAAGTATTACGTGCTAAACCTAAAAAAGCTCATATTGTTTTAATACAAGAAGAATTGAAAAATGATTCACATAATGTAGTTGCGACTATCGAAGGTGGAAAATACAAAAATGAAGTAATTGCTTTTACTGCTCACTATGATTCAGTAAGTTATTCTAAAGGTGCATATGACAACGCGACAGGATCAACTGGTATTATGCAATTACTGGCTTATTTCAAAGAACATAAACCGGAAAGAACATTAAAATTTATTTGGTGTGGTTCTGAAGAAATGGGTTTACTTGGGTCAATCGCATATTGTGAACAACATAAAGAAGAACTTAAAAATTATAAATTATGTATTAATATTGATATGATTGGCGTAACTCTTGGTTTTGATATCGCATGTTGTACAGCTAATTCTTCATTAGTTAATTACATTAATTATTTAGGATGTGAAAAAGGATTTGCTATTAAAGCAAGACAAGGTGTATATTCATCTGATTCAACACCATTTGCGGATAACGGAGTTCCAGCTCTATCATTCGCGAGAATTTCTCCTCAAGGTGGAGCGGTAATTCATTCTCGTAAAGATGTAATTGATTTTTTAGAAGAAGAAAACTACTATAAGAGCTGTGATTTTATTGCTCAATTTGCTGAAAGAATGGCTTCAGCTGTTGTTTTCCCAGTTGAACAAGAAATTCCAGGGAACATGAAAGAAGAAATTGAATATTATTTTGGTCGTAAAGAAAGACCTTAAGAAATAAGTTCTAAACGTATATTCGTTTAGAACTTTTCACTTATTGTTCAATAAAAATTCATAATATCGTAGTTGCTTATTTTTAATAAAAATGGTATAATATTTCACGTGTGTTCTATTAAAAATAGAAAGGAGCCGACATGTTAAAAGCGGTATTTTTTGATTTAGATGGAACTTTACTTCCGATGGATGAAGAAAAGTTTACAAAGTATTATTTTAAATTATTATGTGAAAGAATGGCATCATTTGGTTTTGATCCTGAAGAATTAGTTGAAGTAATTTGGGGTGGAACTAAAGAAATGTACAAAAATGATGGTACTAAAACCAATGAAGAAAGATTTTGGGATTTCTTTGTTAAAGTTTATGGTTTAGAAAAACTTAATCATAAAAATAATATTGATGAATATTATACTAATGAATTTAAAAAAACTATTAATGCTTGTATGCCAAATCCTCTAGCTAGAGAAATTGTTGATTATTGTCGAAATAATGTTGATAAAGTTATTTTATCAACTAATCCAATTTTTCCAAGAGTAGGAACAATCACAAGAATGGGTTTTGTTGATTTAAAAGAAGATGATTTTGATTTAGTTACTTCATATGAAAATTGTTGTTATTGTAAACCAAATCCAAATTATTTTCTTGAAATTTTAAAACAATTTAACTTAAAACCAGATGAAGTTATTTTATTTGGTAATAATTCTTTAGAAGATGCAACTTGTGCCAAAATGGCTGGAATTAAATGTTATTTGGTAGGTGATTTTATTATTAATCATCCAAAAGTAACTGAAAGTTTTCCAATAATTAAAATGGAAGAAGTTATTTTAACAATTAAAAAAGAAATAGAGGAAAGAAAAAATGCTTAGAGTATTTGTTGATTCAGGATCAAGTATTAAACAAGAAGAAAAAGAAAAATATAATGTAGAAATTATCCCTTTAAAAATTTTATTAGGGGATAAAGAGTATCAAGATGGGGTAGATTTATCAATGGAGGAATTTTATCATCAATTAATCGATAATAAAATTTTCCCTAAAACATCACTTCCATCAATGGTTGAATTTGAAAAAAAAATAAATGAATATACAAGTGCTGGTGATGATGTAATTATAATTACCATTTCATCTAAAATATCAGGGACTTATAATTTTATTAGATTACTATTTGAAGATAATAATAAAGTTACTGTTATCGATTCTTTAACTGCTGTTGGGGGAATTAGATTACTAGTGAATGAAATTAACCGTTATCGTCACGAAATAACTGAAGTTATTGTATCTAAAGTTAAGTCATTAATATCTCGTATTAAGGTTTTAGCTATTCCCGAATCTTTAACTTATCTACTTCGTGGAGGAAGACTAAGTAAAGTAAGTTACGCAGTTGGAACAGCTTTAAGAATAAATCCAATTATTAGTTTAGATGAAGGTAAGGTTCATGTAGATGCTAAAAAACGAGGAATTCGCCATAGTATGGAATATATTGTAAATGCTTTAGATGAATTAAAATGTGATCCTAACTATGAAATTATCCCTTCATATACTTATAAAACAGATAATTTAGAGAAGTTAATTAGCATGACTGATCCTAAATATCATGCTCAAATGAAGGTTTATGACAATTTAGATCCTGCGATTGCATGTCATTGGGGTCCAAATGCATTTGGATACATTTTTGTAAAAGGTGAATAAAAAATAGGATAAATTATTTGACAAACCATTTGAAATAGTGTAAAATTGTCGTATATTTTTATTTTTTAAAATGACGTTGAAGAGAAGAGTAAGTGTTATTGGTATTCTTAGAGAGTTTGGATTTGGTGAAAACAAACATTATTGGTAGCATTGAAGATGGCCTCGGAGTTGCTTTGTCGATATTTAGGCAAAGACGGGTTCGCCCGTTAAAGCGATAAAGTATAAAATTGTACTTGATAAGGTTACTATCGTGAGGTAGTAATGAATAAAGGTGGTAACACGGGTATATATCTCGTCCTTGAATATTTTTTCAGGACGATTTTTTTTATTCTTCATGAAAGGAGGAACATTAAATGCCAATTTTAGAAATAGAAAATCTTTCAAAATCATTTAAAAATGGTAAAAATGTCACACCAGTATTAGATGGTGTATCGCTTACTATTAATAAAGGTGATATTTTTGGAGTTATTGGTTTGTCTGGTGAAGGAAAAAGTACACTTGTTAGATGTATTAATCGTTTAGAACAAGCTGATGGCGGTAAAATATATTTTAATGATGAAGATAATAAATTAGATGTTGGTAGCTTAAATGGAGCTAATTTACGAAAATATCGCAAAAAAGTATCAATGATTTTCCAAGATTTTAATTTATTAAATCAAAAAAATGTATATCAAAATATTGAATTTCCTTTAACTTTAGATAGTAAATATAAAAGAACAGAAGCTGTAGATCAAAGAATTAAAGAAATAATTAAACTAGTAGGATTAGAGGCTAAAGAAAAATCTTATCCAAGTCAGTTATCGGGAGGACAAAAACAACGGGTTGCAATTGCAAGAGCGTTAATTAATAATCCAAAAGTACTATTATGTGATGAAGCAACAAGTGCTTTGGACCCAACAACTGCTGATCAGATTTTAGATTTATTAAAAAATCTAAATAAAGAATTGGGATTAACAATTATAATTATTGCTCATCAAATGTCAGTAATTGAACGTGTTTGCAATAAAGTTGCGATACTATCTGACCATAAAGTTGTTGAATTGGGAGAAGTAGCAGAAGTATTCTTAAATCCTCAAACCGAAGCAGCAAGAAAACTAGTTTATTCAGGACATGTGGTTACAAAATTCCATGATTCAAAATTAATAAAATTTGAATTTAATGGCGATACTAATCAACCATTGATTGCGGGAATAATTCAAGAATGTAATATTTTAGTATCAATTGTTTATGCTAATTCTTGGGTTGTTGATGATAAGATATTTGGTCAATTAATTATTAAACTACCTTATTATGAAGAAGATATTGATCGGCTTAAGAATTATTTAGATATAAAAGGAATTGCTTACAAGGAGGTGGAAAACCATGAGTTGGGAACTACTACTGGAAGCTGTTAGAGATACTCTTTTGATGACTTGTGTTTCAACAATTGTCGCATATATTATTGGATTACCTGTTGGGATTATTTTATATAAAACTTCAAAAAAAGGTTTAAAACCTAATCCGATTATTAATACAATTTTAGGAACAATCGTAAATATTTTTAGATCAATTCCATGCTTATTATTAATAATTGTTTTAATTCCAATTACCAATATAATTTTTGGTAAGGGATCTTGGTCAGGTAATTGGTATTCAATGATTGTTCCTTTAGTTTTTGCTTCATTTGCGTTTATCGCGCGAATGGTGGAACAAAGTTTAGCAGAAGTTGATACAGGAGTAATTGAAGCTGCAAGAAGTCTTGGAGCTTCAGATCACCAAATTACAATGAAAGTTTTATTGTCAGAAGCTAAACCATCACTTATTTCAGGTTTTGCGGTGACAGTTGTTTCAATTATTGGTTATACTTCATTTGCCGGTTATATTGCTGGTGGAGGTTTAATAGTAGAAGCATTTAACTTAGGTTACTATGGAACTGAAAAAGTTGGAATGTGGATTTGTATTTTATTTGTGGTTATTATTGTCCAATTAATACAAGAGGGCGGATTATTTATTTCAAAGAAATTAGACAAAAGGAGAAAATAAAAATGAAAAAATTAGTAAGTTTATTATTTGTGTTAGTTAGTTTATTATGTTTAGCATCATGTGGTGGAAGTGATGATAAAACAATTCTTGTTGGAGCAACTCCTTCACCTCATGCAGAAATCTTAGAAAGTGATGCAGTTCAAAATTATATTAAATCTAAAGGGTATACATTAGAAGTTAAAGTATATCAAGACTATGTTACACCTAATAAAGCTTTAAATGATGGTGCAATTGACGCAAACTATTTCCAACATATCCCTTATTTAGAAGAAGAAATCGCAACTAAAGGATATGATTTAGCAGTTGCATGTAAAGTTCATAATGAACCATTAAATTTATATGGTTTAGAAGCTAAAACAGATTGGTCAAATACAAAAGTATATGTTATTGACGATGCATCTAACGTAGAAAGAGCATTTAAATTATTAGTTGCTAATGGTTTATTAGATTCATATAGTGTTGAAAACTTCAATGCTCAACATCCAGTTTATACTTCATCAATTGGAGTTACTATTGAATGTATCAATGCTGGGTTATTACATCAAAAAGTAACTGAAGGTGGATATGCTGTTATTCCTGGTAACTATGCCTTAAACGCATGGGGAGCATCTAATGCTGCTGAATATAAAGTGTTTGGAGAATCTACAGAAGTTGCTTATCCAAATATTATTGCGGTTAAAACTGCTGATTTAGATAGCGAAAAAATTAAAGTTTTAATTGAAGCTTTATCTCAACCAGAAGTACAAAAATTCATTGAAGATACTTACGGTCCAACTGTAAATTACGTATTTGAAAAATAATAATAAAATGATGTGAAAGAATAATTCTTTCACATCTTTATTTTTGACTAATACTTTTTATCGTGATATAATTAAAAAGAGGAGGTAATGATTGATGAATAAAATTATTACTATTGGTCGTGAATTTGGAAGTGGGGGACGTGAGTTTGCTAGACGTTTAGCAGAAACTTTAGGTTATGAATATTATGATAATGAAATCATTATGGAGATTGCTAAAAATACTGCTTTATCAGAAGAATATGTTAGACAAGTAGTAGAATGTGAGCCTCATAAATTGTATCCAATTACGATAGGAAATTCATTTTCTTATGTAGATAATTATGCTCAGCAACAAATTCAAAGTATTTATTATGCACAAAGTAAAATTTTAAAAGAACTTGCTGAAAAATCAAACTGTATTATGGTAGGACGCTGTGCTGATTATATTTTGAGAGAATATAATCCATATCGAATATTTATTTATGCTTCGTTAGATAGTAAAATTAAACGATGTGTTGCTCGCAATAATGGTTCTGAAAAATATAGCGAAAAAGAAATAAAGAAATATATTGAAAAAATTGATAAACAACGGGCTAAATATTACGAACATTATACAGATCAAAAATGGGGTAATAAAGAAAACTATGATTTATGTATTAATACAACTAATTTAGTTATTAAAGATGTTGTAGACGTTGTAGCAAAAATGTTAAAATAGGTGAAAGATATGAATGAACAAAAAGAAAAAGAACTTTATGAAAGAATATACGCAAAACAAATGAAATATACAAAAAAAGTATTTTGTATTATCTTTGGTTTAATTAGTTTAATTTTTATTGTTTTAGGTATTATTTTATTAGTAGAAAAAGTAATTGATGAAGATGGAACAATGGTAGGTCCAATTTTCATTATGTTAGGTGCTGTTTTCTTAATTTGTGTTTTGCCTTTCTTATTTATTCCTACTAAAGGTAATTATGAAAAATATAAGCAACGTACATCAAAATATGGTTTTAATGAACCAACTGATGCGGCAATTAAACTAGTTTTATTAGAAGCAAAATGTCAAGAATTAGAAAAACGAATTGAAGAGTTAGAGAACTAACAATGAGCATTAGAGTAGATTTTTTACCAAAACACGAAGACATTAAAATTTATCAAGATGATGAAATGTTTTGTATTAACACTGATACAATGGTCTTAGGAGAGTTTCTTGAAGTATATCGAAATGATGTTGTCCTAGATATAGGTACTAATACAGGAGCTTTAATGCTTTATGCAAGTTTATTTAATCCTCGACGTTTAGTAGGAATTGATATTAATCAAAAAGCCTTGGAACTTGCTAAAAAGAATATGGAAGAAAATAATGTTAAAAATTACGAGTTGATTCATGCTGATGGAAATACATTTAGATTAGATGAAGAAGTAGATGTGGTTATTTTTAATCCTCCTTATTTCAAGACTCCATCTAAAGATTTAGGAAATAATGAATTTTTGGCATTGGCTAAACATGAAGATAATTTTTCGTTAGAAAGTATGGCTAATTGTATTAACCGCAATCTTCGAAATAATGGAACTTTATATTTCTTATTTCAAACATCAAGATTAAATGAAGTAATAAAAGTATTTAATAATAAGAAATTGATTATTAAAAAGCTAAAATTTGTATATGACGTTAATAAAGAATATTCTAATGTTGTTTTAATAAAAGCGGTTAAAGGTGCTAAAGAAGGGTTAATTGTAGAAAAACCAATTATAATTGATAGAAAAAAATAAGCCAAACTTTTAAGTTTGGCTTATTATCTTTTTTATGGTCGAGGACCGCCTGGTCCACCAGGCCCACCAGGACCAAAGGTATTACCTATTTGATTAGTTGTTTTTGAAAGTGTTATTTTTTCAGAATTAGATCCAATAGTTATAGTATAAGTTTCATTTAATTTAAATTCATCTAAACTGATAACCAATGATTGGAATTGTTTTTTAGCTGTTGTTGAATATATTACGTTGTTATTTTTATCAGTAATTGTAATTTGTTCACCGACACTAATGTAGTTCCTTACATTATAAACAATTGAACATTGTTTTGAATTAGTTGATGGTGTTTCAACCATTCCAGCTGGTCCGCATGCCACAAGAGTTCCCCCATTAACAAGAATTCCTTTGTCGGCATCTAGAGCTGCGTTATCGTTTCTGGTTGGACCCCAAATTGTGATGTTTCCACCAGTTATTTCGACAGTTCCATTACTATCTATTCCATCTCCACCTGCATCAATAAAGATATTTCCGCCACCGAAGAAGATGTTATAATTGTAACCAATTAAATCACCGTTTGCTGCATTAACTCCATCATCAGTTGATGTTAAATTAATTTCTCCATTATAAATTTCAACACTAGCTCCTTCAATTCCTTCATAACACTTATTTATTTTAATATTACCATTATATATTGCTGTTAAGTATTCCGCATGAATTGCATCATCGCCACTTGAAAGATCAAAGATACCATCATTAATAAATAAATTACCTTTTGAAGAAATGGCATCATCATTACTATTAATGATAAAGTTACCACCTAAAATAATTAATAAATAATTATCATCAGTTTGAGATAATAAATCTGTTTCATCTCCTGTTTCTTCATCAACTAATGTGATACCACAAGTTCTTATGGCTTTACCATCAGCATTATCTGAAGAATATTCAGTTATGGTATTTGGTGCACCATTGTTAGTAGTAACGTTAATTGTAAAATCATTAGTATTATCAATCTTTAGTAATGAATTTGCTGAAATACCATCATCACCACAAACAATTGATATGTTACAATTTTTAATATAAATGTACCCCGCAAATGGATTAGTTGTATATTCATTTCCTTCTTCCGAATTTGTTGCTTCAACATCAGTTTTAATAGCATCATTATCAGCTTTAATATTTAGATTAGCATTATATAAAGCAATTAATTCTCCTGCTTTTATTCCGTTATCATTTACATCAATATTAATAGTCGGACCATCGATGATTAAATCATTTTTAATCTTTATACCAGTTGTTTCTTCACCATATGAATTAATGTTTAATGTACCTGTACCATTAATAGTTAGCGAAGATTTCTTTGCTTGAATTACTGCGTTACCTTCATCGGCTTCATTAGTATCACCAACACTATCAGCTAAGTAATTAATACTATTTTCATAGATATGAAGAACTCTTGTTCCGCTATGCTTCTTAAAAGTTATAGCAGGAAAAGCTTGAGAGTCTGATGGTTTTATGTTTGCATTTTTTAAAATAACAATTATTTCTTCTGCGTCCCCTTCAACCACAACGTTTCCTAGAAAGTTACCTTCTAAAATATAAGTACCACCTTCACTTAGGGTAAGAGTAGAAGTGGATAAAGTATCTAAATTGATTTCAGTTGTTCCATCTTCATCAACTTGGAAATTGTTATTTTTATTATTTTCAATTTCGTCATTAGATGGTAATTTATCTAAATCAACATTTGATTCATCGGTTTGATCTCCAACACCCCCACCACCTAGGTTATCCCATAAATCATCATTGTTGTTGTTACATCCACTAGTTGTTATACCAATAAGTAAAAATAAAAAAATAAAAAATATTTTTTTCATAAAAATACCTCCTTTAATATTATAGTTTTAGTATATCATTTTTTTTAAATAAATAAATATTTTTTAATTAAAATTCAATTATTTTTCACTAAAAGGACACATTTATTAATAAAAAGTGGTATAATAATTACATTATTGGAGGACGTATTATGCGTAGAGTATTAATAAAAGATAATTATCAATCGCTTCTTAATTTAATTGATACAGAAATCGCTATTAAACTTGTTAAGGATACATTTGAATTAAAGTTACAAGAACAATTAAAACTAATAAGAGTATCAGCACCTTTATTTGTTGAACCAGAAACTGGGTTAAATGATAACTTAAATGGTTTTGAAAAAGCTGTTTCATTTAAAGCTGTTGATTTAGAAAATCGTAATTTAGAAATTGTTCAATCTTTAGCTAAATGGAAAAGAAATGCTTTAGCTAAATATAATTTCGATGCTGAATATGGATTATATACCGATATGAACGCGATTAGACCTTTTGAAGAATTAGATAATATTCATTCTTTATATGTAGACCAATGGGATTGGGAAAGAATTATTAAACCTGAATATCGTAATTTAGATTATTTAAAATATATTGTTAAAAATATTTATAAAGCATTACTTGCTACTGAAGAAGTTGTTTCGAAAACTTATCCAGTTTTGACTATTTCATTACCAGATGAAATTACTTTTATTTCTACTAGCGAGTTAGAAGAAATGTATCTAGATAAAACATCAAAAGAACGTGAAGATGCAATCACTAAAAAATATAAAGCAGTCTTTCTTTATCAAATTGGATGGCCACTAAAAAGTGGAAATCCTCATGATGGAAGAGCAGCTGACTATGATGATTGGAATTTAAATGGAGATATTTTATTATGGTATGATGAATTAGGAATTTCTTTAGAAATTTCATCAATGGGTATAAGAGTTAATAAAGATTCATTAGTAAAACAAATTGAATATAAAAAAGAACATCATAAACTTGAAACACCATATTCACAAGATATCATTAATGATCGTTTACCACTTACAATTGGTGGGGGAATTGGACAATCAAGAATGTGTATGTTTTTCTTAAAAAAGGCCCATATTGGGGAAGTACAAGCTTCAGTTTGGCCAGCCGATGAAATAGAGTTAATGAAAAAAAATAACATTCATCTTCTCTAAGAAGGGAAAAGTTACATTTTTAGTTATTAAAAATGTAGCTTTTTTTCATTTAGGGGCAAATAAATTGAAAAAATATCAAAAATTAGTATACTTAATTATATAGATATAGGTGAATTTATGAGACGAGTATTTGGTTATTTAAAAAAATATAAATTACGTCTTATTATTGGAACAACAATCAAATTTATTGGTACAATTATGGATTTAGTTTTACCATGGCTTTTAGCTTACATTGTTGATGAGGTTATTCCTAATAATCAAGATAATATCAAACCAATTTTATTTTATGGCGTAATAATGATTATTTGTGCAATCATTGGTTTTGTTGGAAATGTGGTTGCTAATAGAATGGCTTCATATATTGCGAGAGTTGTTACAACTGATTTACGTCATGATTTATTTGTAAAAATAGAAAACTTAAGTGCAAAACAAATGGATGAAGTAACAGTACCATCTTTAATTTCACGAATGACTTCAGATACTTACAATGTCCATCATATGATTGGGATGATGCAAAGAATTGGTACTAGAGCTCCTATTTTATTAATTGGAGGAATTATTGTTACAATTACTCTTGATCCAGTTTTAACCTTAATTTTACTTGGTTTACTTCCGTTTATTGTAATTGTTGTTTTAGGTATTTCAAAAGCTGGAATTCCTTTGTTTAATAAAGTTCAACATGCAATTGATGAATTAGTCTTAGTAATAAGAGAAAATATTACGGGAATAAGAGTTATAAAAGCATTATCAAAAGAAGAGTACGAGAATGGAAGATTTGAAAAAGTAAATAAAAAAGTTATCGATTTTGAATTAAAATCAGGAACCATGATGGCTCGTTTAAGCCCGCTAGTAAATATTATTTTGAATGTTGGACTTGTTATTGTTATAATTGTTGGTGCTTATCGCGTTAATAACGGTAATATTTTAGCAGGAAAGATTTTAGCTTTTACAACATATTTCACAATAATTTTAAACGCAATGTTATCAATAACAAGAATATTTATGATCTTTTCAAAAGCTTCTGCCTCAGCCAGTCGTATTGATTACATAATGAATTTTAAAGAAGATTTACCAGTAGATAATACTTTACCAAAAGTTTCAGATGAGTATCATATTGAATTTAGAGATGTTGATTTTTCATATAATAAAAAAGAAAACAATTTATCAAATATTAATTTTGCTATAAAAAAGGGTGAAAGTTTAGGAATTATTGGGGCAACAGGTTCTGGTAAATCTACAATTATTCAACTTTTAATGCGTTTTTACGATGTTGATAAAGGGGAAGTTTTAATTAATGGTAAAAATGTTAAAAGTTATGATTTGGCGGTTTTAAAGAGAATGTTTGGTGTTGTTTTACAAAATGATGCTGTTTTTTCCGCAAGCATTAAAGAAAACATTTGTTTTGGTAGAGACTATAGTTTAGAAGAAGTTAAAAATGCTTGCGCAATTGCTCAAGCAGGTTATATTGAAGATTTACCAGAAAAATATGATACTTTTGTATCTTCAAAAGGAACCAATATTTCTGGTGGTCAACGTCAAAGATTGTTTATCGCGAGAGCTATAATTGGTAAACCAGATATCTTAATCTTAGATGATGCCTCAAGTGCTCTAGATTATAAAACCGATGCCTTGTTACGAAAAGCATTAAAAGAAAATTTAAAAGAAACAACTACGATAATTGTTACTCAAAGAATTAGTTCAATTAAAGATTGTAATCATATTTTAGTAATCGATGATGGGGAAGAAGTAGCCTATGGAACTCATCGGGAATTATTAAAAAATGTTGATATTTATAAGGAAATCTTTGCTTCTCAAATGGGAGGTGAAAATGATGAATTATAGAGGAAATGGTAAAAATAATAGTAGTCGTACTTTTACAAAACCAAAAAATACAAAATATGCTTTAAAAAGAATTGGGAACTATTTATATAAATTTAAATGGTGGTTGTTACTAGCTTTTGTTTTAACTATTTTAAGCAATGCATTTAGCTTGCTAGGGCCATTATTATCGGGTTATGCGATTGGAGCTATTGAACTGGGAGAAGGTTTAGTTAATTTTGATGAGATGTATAAATATGCAAGTTTACTTGTTATTTTCTATGTTTTATCATCGGTTTTATCGTTTGTTTTATCAATTTTAATGATGAAAATTAGTAAAAAAATTGTCTTTAAATTACGCGAAGATGCATTTAGAAAAATATTGATGTTGCCTATTTCGTATTTTGATACTAACCAAACTGGAGATATTATTAGTAAAATATCATATGATATTGATACAATAAATACTTCCCTTTCAACAGATTTAATTCATATTTCAACTAGTTTGATTACTGTTATTGGTTCATTTGTTAGTATGCTTTTTATATCACCAATTTTAGTTTTAATCTTTGTGGTAACTATTCCAATTTCATTATTATTTACAAGATTTATGATTCGTAAAACAAGCAAATTGTTTAGAAAACGTTCATATGAACTCGGACAATTAAATGGTTATGTTGAAGAAAAAATAACGGGAATTAAGAGTATAAAATCATATGGTATTGAAGAAGAAATAATTAATGGTTTTGATAAACATAATATTGAGGCGACAACTGCTTCATATTTAGCGGAATATTATAGTTCATCAACTGGTCCAGGGGTTAACTTTATTAATAATTTATCACTTTCTTTAATATGTATATTTGGTTCATTATTATTTATTTTTGGTGATTTCTCATTACAACAAATGTCTTCATTTGTGCTTTATTCAAGAAAGTTTTCTGGGCCTATTAATGAAGTAGCTAATATTTTTACCGATTTACAATCATCTTTGGCTGCTGGAGAACGTGTATTTAATCTAATTGATGCCGAAGCAGAAATTAAAGATATAGATGATGCTAAAATAATCGAAGAAGTAAAAGGAAGTATTAGTTTTGAAAATGTTAACTTTAGTTATGAAGTTAATAAACCAATTATTAAAAATCTTTCATTTAATGCTAAACCAGGACAAATGATTGCTATTGTCGGTCCAACAGGGGCTGGTAAGACAACAATTGTTAATTTGTTAATGCGTTTTTATGATATTGATAGTGGTAATATTATTTTAGATGATCATTCAATTTATGAATTAAAACGAGCTGATTTGCGTAAAAATTATGCAATGGTGTTACAAGATACTTGGTTATTTGAAGGTACAGTTTTTGATAATTTAGCATATGGGAAAAAGGATGCGACTCTTGAAGAAGTAATTGTTGCCGCAAAACTTGCGAATATCCATGGATTTATTAAACGTCTACCTGATGGTTATAATACGATTCTTTCAGATAATGGAATTAATATCTCGAAAGGTCAAAAACAATTATTAACGATTGCCAGAGCAATGCTATTAGATGCTAAAATGCTTATTTTAGATGAAGCTACATCTAATGTTGATACGAGAACTGAGATTAAAATTCAAGAAGCGATGAAAAATCTAATGAAGAATAAAACAAGTTTCATAATTGCTCATCGTTTATCAACTATTAAAAACGCTGATTTAATTTTAGTTGTTAAAGATGGTAATATTGTTGAACTTGGAACTCATAAAGAATTATTAAATAAACAAGGTTTTTATTACGAATTATTTAATTCTCAATTTAAATAGATAGAAGGTGAGAAGATGAAATTTTTTGCGGAAGCGGGGAAATATCCTAAAGCTGGATTATTTTCTTTAGGGCACTTATTATTGATTTTAGTTTGTTTACTTATTTTATATATTTTAATTCGATTAATGATTAAAAATAAAAATCAAGCTCCGCTTAAAGTAATTAAAATTATTTCTATTTTAGTTTTATTAATGGAAGTAAGTAAAATTATATGGGGAATATCAGTTGGTAGATATGCGGATTGGTTTGACTATTTACCATTATGGTTTTGTAGTCTATTTATCCCACTAAGTTTAATGTCAGCATTTACCAAGGGTAAACTTCAACATGTTGCTTTAACATTTCTATTTTATGGTGGTATAATTGGTGGAATTGCTTATTTAGTGTTCCCTACTACCTCAATTGGACGTTATCCTGCATTTCATTTTATATCTTTTCATAGTATGATTTATCATACACTTATGATTTTTACTGGTATTTTTGCATTATATAATGATTTAATAAAACCTCATATTAAAGATCTAAAATGGTATTTTGTTATCACTAGTGTCTTTTGTATTATTTCCTATATTTTAAATGGAATTTTAGATACTAATTATATGTTTTTAGCTAGTTATTCTAATAATCCTATTTTAAAGATTTTATATGAAGCTACAGGTAAATTTTATCCTCTATCAATAATGTTATTTCAAAATTTGGGAACCTTTTTTATAAGTTTAGGATTATATAAGTTGTTAGTATTTTTATTTAGTAAAAAACAAATATTTGTTAAAAAGTCTGCTTAAGTTTTACTTAAGTAGATTTTTTTATTTATACTTATATTTTTCCAATATTGGTAAAAAATATCAGTGAGGTGTGTAGATATGAAAGAAAAAGAAGATAGTAAAAAAAAATCAGCAATCGTTATTGGAGGATCAAGCGGGATAGGAGATAGTATTGTAGAACTGCTTTTAAATAAAAATTATAAAGTTCATCAAATTTCTAGACATGAAAGCCTAAACCCTAGAGTTAAAAATCATGTATGTGATGTAATCAATGAAGATAACTTAAAGAAAACTATTTCAGAAATCGGTAAAACAGAACAAGGGATTGATGTGTTGGTATATAGTGCAGGTTGTAGTATGGCAATACCCTTAGAATATACTAAACGAAGTGAATATCGATATTTGTTTGATGTAAACTTTTTTGGAATTATGGAAAGTATTAAAAGTGTTATTCCTTTTATGAAAAACAAAAAAGGTGGAAGAATTATTTTAATTAGTTCTTTAGGTTCCAATATTCCAATTGCTTATGACACATTCTATTCCGCAAGCAAAGCAGCAATTGATTCACTTGCTTTTACATCAAATATCGAACTCAATGATTTTAATATTTATGTAACAAGTGTGTTACCAGGAGGAACAAAGACTTCATTTACTTATAAACGTAAAATTAATAACCATCATGCGGGAGAATATAGATCTTTAGCCTATGCTGTAAAACGATTAGAACATATGGAACAAGTAGGAATGCGACCTGAAAAAGTAGCGAAAGTCGTGTATCGACAAATAAAAAAAGAACGACCAAAAATAATAGTTGTTGTAGGATTAAAAAATAAAATATTTTATTGGATATCAAAATTGATGCCTAAAAAATGGTTATTTAAAATTGTTAAAAGGGCGTTTACAAGTGAATAATTTTAGTTTATAAAAAAGTTGTTAAAAGGAGGATTTTATGTTAAAATTTATGATACAAAGAGGTGATGAAAATATGATTAAATTTATCAAACAATTAATTGCTTTAAGTATTATATTTATTGCCTTATTTGGCGGGTTATATGTTTATAGAAAAATATCCGATTTAGATGATGATGGATATGCAACAATCACATTTGATATTGAAGGTTATATAACTGAAGTAGAGGTTTTAAAAGGAGGATCAGTAGTTCCACCTGAAGTACCTAACAAAACAGGATATACATTTGTTGGTTGGGATAATAAAGCTAGTTTCGATTTAGTTACTAAAGATGAAAAATATAAAGCACTTTATGAGGTAAATCAATATACAATATCATTTATTTGTGATAATGAAGTGATTGGCACAGTTGAATATGATTATAATTCTGAACTTGATGAATTACCAGAAATTTCGAAAAATGGTTATGAGTTTGTTGGGTGGTTTTATGAGAATAATTTATTTGATATGGAAACTATGCCAGCATATGATTTAGAATTATATGCCACATGGTATGCTACTATTAACTTTGAAGTAGATGGTATTGAATTTGAACCATTAAAAGAGATTCCTGGAACTAAAATCAAAGCTCCAGAACTTAATGAAAATGATGTAAGAGAAGGTTATCACCTTGTTTGGTATAAAGATAGTTCATATAAAGATGTGTATTCTTTCTATAAAATGCCAGATAATAATATCACCTTATATGGACGATTCGAAAAAACTCAAGAACTTGATAAAGGATTTTTAGATAATTTAGAACTAGGTTATTTATCTAATACAGTAAATAGTTATGAAGAATTAGTTGATTATTTTGAATATATGATTTTTCATCGAATTACGGGAACTCATGAAATTATAATTAACTATGATTTAACAAATGTTCAAACAGAAGTAAGATACGCTATCGAAGAAGTTCATTATGATTCAAAGGTTGAATATAGCGTGCAACGTAAAGGAAACAGTATCTTTGTTGATTTAGAATTTGAAGAAGAAGCAACTACAAAAGCCTCTCTTACTGATGGATATCAACAATTAGAAAATGTTGAGACCATTTTAAGTAATAGTCGTGGTCCGGCATTTGAAAATTTTGAAATAAACAATTTACCAAATGGATATTTAGTTAAAAATTCTGAACAACTTTATTATGTGTTAGAGCGTGGATATAAACCGCTTTTTGATTATAATGATGAAGGGTCTAGTGAAGTTATAAAAATATATGAAGAAGCTAAATATGTTTTAAGAAATATTATTAAAACAGAAATGAATGATTATGAAAAGGTTCATGCGATATACGATTGGTTAGTTATCAATGTTACTTATGATAAACGACTAAAAGAATATACTGAAGGACGTATTGAAGATATTCGTAAATATCGAGGATTTTATTTAGAAGGTGTTTTACTAGATAATCGAGCAGTTTGTGATGGTATCGCGAAAGCTTTTGTGGTAATGTGTCGAATTGAAGGAATTGAGGCGATTAGAGTAATTGGTTCAGCTGTTGATGGTTCTTATAGACATGCATGGAATAAAGTAAGAATAAATGATATGTGGTATGTGGTTGACGCAACAAGTGGAGGAACAATTGCTGAAGGGAAAGAAGTACTTACTCATAAATATCTATTAGTTAATGATGATTTTTATGGTAGTGAATATGTTGCTGAAACATACACTGATTTAATTGCTTATGGTGAATATGATATCTATCAAGAAATGTTCTTTGAATATGATGGACATTTATATGATTTCAATATTACTTCATTAAATGAATTAAAGATTATTCTAAAATGGTATGCCCAAAATTATTCAAACGACATAACAATTGATATGCGTATAAGTTTTAGTTATGAAGGTGATATAACTAGTATATTGACTGAAGCAATAACTGAGGCAGGTATTAAAAGTATTAGCACTTTAGATATTAGTAGTGATGCATGGTTAGAAAATAAAGTGTTAACTATTAGATACTTTGAAAAGTAAAAAGGGAGAAATCCCTTTTTATTTGCATTTTTTTGATATTTTTAATTGAATTATGATAAAATCATATTAGGTGATTTAATTATGAATAAAAAATTTTATATTACTGGTATGACTTGTTCAGCATGTTCTGCCTTTATTGATCGAACTATAAATAAAATGAATGGTGTAGAAAATTGTGTTGTTAGTTTAGTAACAAATACAATGATAGTTGAATTTGATGAAAATATTTGTAGTGTGGAACAAATTATTCAAAAAGTTATTGAAATTGGATATGGTGCTTCCCTTACTAAAAAAGAAGAAAAAGGAAAAGAAGTAAATTATAAAAAAATTAAATTAATTATATCGATTATTATTTTGGTAGTTTTGATGTATGTATCAATGGGACATATGTTTGGATTACCTATACCTGAAGTGTTACATCATCCAAATGCTGATAGACTTTATAGTAGTTTTTGGTTAGGATTAATTCAGCTTATTTTAGTAGTTCCTATTATTGGTTTAAATTTTGGTTATTTTACAAGGGGATTTAAGCACTTAATAAAGAAAAATCCAAATATGGATTCACTTATTGCAATTGGAGCTCTTGCAAGTTTAATATATGGTATTGTTACGATTGGAGAATCATTATATGGTTGGATAAATAATGATTTGAGTCTCGTTTCAAAAACATACGAACAATATTATTTTGAATCAGCAGGATCAATTCTTACTTTTGTTTCGGTGGGGAAATATTTTGAAAGTTTATCAAAAAAGAAAACAACTGATGCGATTGAAAAATTAATTGATCTTACTCCCCAAGAAGTTTTTGTCAAAAAAGGGGAAGAATTTAAAATTGTCCCAATTGAATTTGTGAAAGAAAATGATCTTGTAATGATTAAACCGGGAATGCAAGTTCCATTAGACGGGGAAATTATTGAAGGAGAGACAAGTATCAATTCTGCGAGTTTAACTGGTGAGAGTATTCCGCTATATAAAAAAGTAAAAGATTCTGTTTTAGCGGGAACATTAAATATATCTGGAACAATTATTATTAAAGTTGTTCATGGTTATGAAGATAGTTCAATATCTAAGATAATAAAACTTGTTGAAGAAGCTAGTAATTCAAAAATGCCAATATCTAGAATAGTGGATAAAGTTGCAAGAATATTTGTCCCTGTTGTAATTGGGATTGCTGCTCTAACAGCGATAATTTGGTCATTTATTGATACAAGTAAGATTTTTGAACATGCGATTTCTGTTTTAGTTATTTCATGCCCTTGTGCTTTAGGTCTTGCTACCCCACTAGGAATAATGGTTGCCTCAGGTACTGCTGCTAACCATGGGATATTAATTAGAAATAGTTCATGTTTGGAAATATTAAAAGATGTTAAGACGGTTGTTTTTGATAAAACAGGAACACTTACTAAAGGATTAATGAGTGTTAAAGAAATAAAAACAATTAATACATCATATCAAGAATTAATTGATTTAGTTTATAGTATTGAGAAAAATAGTAATCATCCACTAGCTAGTAGTATTGTAGATAAAGTCCAAGAAGAAGTTAAAAAAGTATTTGAGTTTGATACAATCATTGAAAAACCTGGACTTGGAATGATTGCTAACCTTAAAGATGATACGTATCTTGTAGGTAATCCAAAGTTATTAAGAGAATATGGTGTTCAAGTGCCAGAAGATAATTTAGAGTTTACGAAAATAATGTTAGCTAAAAATGATGAATTATTAGGAATTATTACTTTCGAAGATGAAATAAAAGAACAAAGCGCAAGTTTAATTAATACTTTAAAAAATATGAAAATAAAAACTGTTTTATTAAGCGGTGATAACAAAAAAGTAGCATTAAATTTAGCAAATAAATTAGGGATTGATGAATGCTTTGCTGAGGCAATGCCAGAAGATAAGAAGAATATTGTGGAAGCATTAAAGCAAAATGGAAAAGTTTTAATGGTTGGTGATGGTATCAATGATGCGGTTGCGTTAACTGCTGCAGATATTGGTATGGCTATTGGTGATGGTACTGATATCGCAATCGATAGCGCTGATATTGTTATTATAGGTCAAGATTTGTTACATATTGTAGAAGCAATTAATTTAAGTAAAAAGACAATCGAGATTATTAAAATGAACTTATTTTGGGCATTCTTCTATAATGCAATCTGTATTCCTGTGGCTGCGGGAATTTTAGTGCCTCTTGGAATTGTGATTACGCCAATGGTAGGTTCATTGATGATGAGTTTAAGTTCTGTGTGTGTTGTTTTAAATTCATTAAGATTAAAAAAGATTAAAAATGTTGAAAGAAAAGAGGAAAAAATAATGAAAAAAACTTTAAAAGTTGAAGGTATGATGTGTAAACATTGTCAAAAACATGTTGAAGATGCTTTAGTAAAAGTAGAAGGAGTTACAGGGGTAGTAGTTGATTTAGCTTCTAAAACTGCAACTGTTGAACTTGCTAAAGAAGTATCAAATGAACAACTTGTACAAGCAGTAACTGATGCAGGTTATGATGTAGTAAGTGTTGAATAATGAAAAAACTATTTATTATGCTGATTTGTACTTTGTTATTGGTATTATCTGGGTGTGATAAATCAGTTGATGATCAAATACCAAATGATGAAGAAAATAATCAAAATCAAGAAGAAAATGGAGGAAATGAAGAAATGGAAAATCCAATTATCGTTATTAAATTAGAAGATGGAAGAAAAATCACTTTGGAATTATATCCAGAAGTAGCCCCAATTACAGTTGAAAACTTTTTAAAATTAGTTGATCAAAAATATTTTGATGGAGTATGTTTCCATCGTGTAATTGAAAACTTTATGATTCAAACTGGAGGTTATTATTTAGATGGAAATTCCTTAAATGAAAAAGCCGATATTCCATCAATTAAAGGTGAATTTGAAGCAAACGGTGTAGAAAACAATTTAGCTCATAAATTAGGAGTTATTTCAATGGCTCGTACAAATGATATGAATTCAGCATCATCTCAATTCTTTATTTGTTCAGCTGATGCTCCACATTTAGATGGAAATTATGCCGCATTTGGTAAAACGGTTGATGAAGAAAGCAATCAAGTGGTATTAGAAATTAGTAAAGTGCCAACTATGAATATAGGATATGGTTTTTCTGATTTCCCACAATTTCCAGTAGTTATTGAATCTATTCGTAGAGGTTAAAATTTTATTGGTGAGGTGATAGAATGATTAATTTTGAATATTATTCTCCAACCAAAATATATTTTGGAAAAAATAGAGAAAAAGAAGTAGGATCAATTGTTAAAAAACTAAAATACCAAAAGGTTTTACTTCATTATGGAAAGTCTTCAATTAAAGAATTAGGGCTATATGATCGAATTGTTGCTAGTTTAAATAAAGAAGGAATTGAATTTATTGAATTAGGTGGAGTTGAACCAAATCCTAAAATCAGTTTAGTTCGCGATGGGATAGCTCTTTGTAAAAAAGAAAAAGTTGATTTGATTTTAGCGGTTGGTGGTGGATCAGTTATTGATTCAGCTAAACTTATTGGAGTTGGTGCTAAGTCAAAAGAAGATCCTTGGGAATTTAGTTTAGGAAACGTAAAAGTTAAAAACACAATTCCTGTTGGTGTTGTATTAACAATTGCCGCAGCAGGATCAGAAATGAGTAATTCGTGTGTAATTTCTAATCCAGTTGGAAAATGGAAAAGAGGATTTAATAGTGATATTATCTGTCCAATTTTTGCGATTATGAATCCGGAAATTACATATAGTGTTTCTAAAAGACAAACTGGATGTGGTATTGTTGACATTATGATGCATACAATTGAACGTTATTTTAATGATACTCCAGATAATGATTTAGCTAGTGGGTTATCAGAAGGATTATTAAAATCAGTAATGAAAGCAGGAACAATGGCTTATAAAACTCCAGATCATTACCCATCACGTGCAACTTTAATGATGGCATCAAGTTTCTCACACAATGGAATTACAAGTGTTGGTGTTAAGTATTACTTTACTGTTCATAAATTAGAACATGAGTTAAGTGGTATGTATGATTTTGTTGCACATGCGGAAGGATTATCTGTTTTATTCCCAGCTTGGGCAAAATATGTTTATAAAACTAATGCCCCTTTATTTGCTAAATTCGCATATAATGTTTTAGGTGTATCAAGTACTCTTAGCCATGAACAAGCTGCAGTTGTAGGAATTAATCGTATTGAAAAATATTTCGAAAGTATTGGAATGCCTACTCATTTATCACAATTAGGTATTACTTCAAAACATTTTGAAGATATGGCGATGAAAGCAACAAAAAATAATACTGTACCGGTTGATGGTATTAAAAAATTATACGCAGAAGACATTATTGAAATTTTCAAACTTGCTAAATAAAATATAAGAAGAAGTAAAAAAACATGTAACAATTAAGTTACATGTTTTTAGTTTTATAATATAAATTTAAATGCTCTAACTACTTCAAAATAATCATCTGTACTAAATGTTACAGTATCTGTTCCAACTAGTTTACAACCAGGATAGAAAGAAGCTTTATAAGCATCATTAAATTTCTTATACTTAATTTCTACTTCAAAATGTTCAGGAAGAGGAACAAGTTTTTCTTTTAAATTGCTATTTAAGGCTTTTTCAACTCCCTCTTTAATTAAATTGTTAGTAATGTTTGGATGTTTGCTTATTATTGCTCCATGAACTCCTTCTTTAGTTGCAACTGTTTCAATATTTGGATTAGCCGTTTTTACAATTTCAGTTAGTTTTTCATCACCACTTAAGAAAGCAACAGGTACTCCTAAATAACTTGCATATAAAGCATTAATATAAAATTCACTTGTAAGAATACCATTGATTTTTACATGAACATTACCTAAATTCATTGTATGAGATAAGGGGTTACCATCAGAATTAGCTGGGCTATGATATCCAATAAATATCACCGCATCATATGTTTCATCTAAACCAGCCATCATACTACATGGATTTCCTTGCCAACCGCGATGTAATTTTACATATTCTGGTAAATCTTTTAAAATAAGATTTCTTGCAGAATCATGGGCGTCTTTAATTAATATTTCTGTTGCTCCAGCAGCTTTAGCTCCTTCACATGCTTTAGTAACTTCATCAGTCATTTGTTTTCTAAAATAACTATATTCGCTTGATTTTAACTCTGTTTCATCCCAAGTTAAAATATTGTTTACTCCTTCAATATCTGCACTAATAAATACTTTCATAAATCCTCCATATTAATTTTTTAAACTATTGAGTGGAGCAGGAATTTGTCCACCACGATTAATGAAAGTGTTTGGTTTTAATTTAGATATTGGCATAATTGGTCCATATCCAAGAAGACCTCCAAAATTTAAACTTTCATTATCTTTTTTACCAATTGCTGGAATTACTCTAACAGCAGTTGTTTTATTATTAATCATTCCAATTGCTGCTTCATCTGCAATTAAGGCTGATATTACCTCAGCTGTTGTGTCGCCTGGTATAACAATCATATCAAGACCAACTGAACATACAGCAGTCATTGCTTCTAGTTTTTCAATAGTTAATGACCCTGCTTCAGCTGCCGCAATCATTCCTGCATCTTCACTAACAGGGATAAATGCACCAGATAAACCTCCGACTCTACTAGAGGCCATTACTCCACCTTTTTTAACTGCATCATTTAACATTGCTAGACAAGCAGTTGTACCACATGACCCACATTGTTCAAGACCAATTTCTTCTAAAATGTGAGCAACTGAATCCCCAACAGCAGGTGTTGGAGCTAGTGATAAGTCAACAATACCAAAAGGTTTGTTTAACATTTTCGATGCTTCAACTCCGACAAGTTGACCCATTCTAGTTACTTTAAAAGCAGTTTTCTTTATTGTTTCTGCAATTTCAGCAATACTTGCATCTTTTGGTGCATTAGCTATAGCTGCTCTTACAACTCCTGGACCAGATACACCAACATTAATAACGGTATCTGCTTCACCAACTCCGTGGAAAGCTCCTGCCATAAATGGGTTATCTTCTACCGCATTACAGAAGACCACAAGTTTAGAAGCTCCAATACATTCGAAATCTTTGGTTAATTCAGCAGCTTCTCGTACTTTTTGTCCCATTAACTTTACCGCATCTAAATTAATACCTGCTCTTGTTGATCCAATATTAACTGATGAACAAAGTTTAGTAGTTGTTGCTAGGGCCTCAGGGATAGAATTAATTAATTCTAAATCACCAGGGGCAAACCCTTTCCCTACCAAGGCAGTGTAACCACCAATAAAGTCAATGCCAATATCACTAGCAACCTTATCTAATGTTTTAGCATATAATACTGGATCACCACCACTTACCCCGACAAGCATCGCGATAGGTGTTACTGATACTCTCTTATTTATGATAGGGATACCATATTTTTTAGATATAAAGTCACCAGTTTTAACTAAATCTTTGGCATGGTTATAAATTTTATTGTATACTTTTTCACATGATTTATAAATATCTGTATCCATACAATCGATTAAAGAAATACCCATTGTTATTGTTCTAACATCAAGATTTTGTTCCTCAATCATTTTGATGGTTTCCATTATTTCACGATTATTATACATAATATCACCTAAATCTTATGCATTAGATTGAAGATGTCTTCATGCATAACGTGAATTTCTAAACCTTTTGCTTTTCCTAATGCTATTAATTCATCAACAAAATCATTAAATTCAATGGTTAAATTATCGATATTAATAAACATGAACAT
This sequence comes from Bacilli bacterium, assembly GCA_017463365.1. Lineage (GTDB taxonomy): Bacteria > Bacillota_I > Bacilli_A > ML615J-28 > CAG-313 > HGM10611. The sequence continues at coordinate 32,907 of JAFTPH010000036.1, read as the reverse complement.
CGCAAAATATTTATTAATTACAGTTTGAGATACATCGATAACATTTGCTTTGTATTCAGAACATTTACTAGCAACACTTGCTAAAATCCCAACTGTATCTTTTCCTACTACTGATAAAACTGCGTTCATAAAATACCTCCTGTATAATAAGTAAAGATAGTTTATTATAACAAATTAATAAGTATTTTACAAAAATAATAACATTTATTTTTGTAAAAGTTTGATAAATGCAATTATATTGACACTTTAGCGTTGAAATGTTAAAATTGTTTGATGTTGAAAAAGGAGGTATTATGAAAAAAGAAGATGTAATATTTAAAATTTCTTTGTCAGGTATGTTTATTGCTTTAGGGTTAGTATTGCCTTTTTTAACTGGTCAAATTCCCGAATTTGGAAATATGCTATGTCCAATGCATATTCCGGTGTTAATTTGTGGGTTTATATGTGGATGGAAATATGGATTAATAGTTGGTTTTGTGATTCCATTACTTAGAAGTTTAATTTTTTATATGCCACCTTTATATCCTGGGGCAATTGCGATGGCATTTGAACTTGCTACATACGGATTAATAGTAGGATTATTTTATGAATTATTTAATAAACTTCATAAACGGGGTTTATTTACTAATTATATAACTTTAATAATAGCGATGATTGGGGGAAGAATTGTTTGGGGACTTGTACGTTTTATTTTATCAATGATTGATGGAACGTTTAATTTCACATTTGATATTTTCTTAAGTGGAGCATTTATAACCGCCTGGCCAGGAATTATTCTTCAATTAATATTAATTCCTATTCTAATTATTGCGTTAGATAAAATTGGAGTTTTAAATAAAAAACGTAGATAGAAAAAGAGGTCCTTTTGGACCTCTTTAGTTTATATTTAAATCTTTTTCACATAAATAGTAGTGATTGTTATACATTGATTTTTCGCCTACAATTTTAAATCCTAGTTTTTGATATGTTTTAATTGCGGGAATGTTTTGATATTGACATGATAAATGGATAGCTTTAAATCCTCGATTTTTACAAACTTCAAAAATGCTCTTTACCATTATACTTGCTAAACCTTTTCCATGATGTTTTTTATCAATCACAATTCTTGCGATTTCGCAAGCTTGATTGGTTATTTTCCATTCTAAACAATCATCCATTTCATTATTATGTACAATAGAAATTGCTCCCAGTATTTCATCACCTTCAACCAAAACAAAGAGATTATTAGTTTGATAATCTTCATTAATTTCTAACATTGTCGGATATTCATCATTCCAAACACAAAATGGTTCACTTTGAGCATCTTTATATAATTTTAAAATATAGTCTAATTCTGTATTATTAACAAGTCTTAACTCCATATTTATCTATCCTTTTTTCTTTTTTGTTAGAAGAAGTATGCTTTGTAAAAAAACAAAAATGTATAAAATAAATAATAATACTACAATTAATGGATAAAATACTTTATGGCAATTTATGAGATTATATAAAATATCATAAGCGTTTCATTCCCACCCATTAAGAACATATAATTGTAATTGATTAAAATATTGATAAGCTCTATGAATTAAAACTTTATTTTTATTTTTTTCAATTGGTCTTTTTGTTTTTTATCAAAATACACTGCATGAACAATTGGTGCAAACATTAAAATTATAACAAAAAAAGTAAATGTTGCCATAAAATAAATCTTTCAACTGGTCTATTATATCCTCCAAATTCAAAGAACTCTTTCATATAAAACCCTTAATATATTTTATAGATAGAGTATATCACTTGTTGTCGGAATTTGTCAATAGAAAAATGGCGCGCCTGGAGAGAATCGAACTCCCATCAGCAGGATCGGAACCTGATACTTTATCCATTAAGCCACAGGCGCATGCTATTTTTTATTATAACATATTTTGATAAAAAATGGTAAATAAATTTAAAAAATAAATAGTTGGTTAAATTATTTGTGAAAATTTAACAAGTATGATATAATAAGAAAATGATATAGAGATAAATGGATGGTTATTTTTATGGATATTAAAGGACAGCTAAATAAAGTAAAGGAAACAATAAAGGATTATCCTGATGTTCGGATTGTCGCTGCAACAAAATATATTACAGTTGAACAAACAAAAGAACTATTAGATGCCGGAATTAGGGATTTAGGAGAAAATAGAACAGATTCGTTTTTAGAAAAATACGAAGCATACAAGGACCATGACGATATAACATGGCATTTCTTTGGCGTACTACAAACAAGAAAGGTTCGTTCAGTAATTGATAAGATTGATTATTTACATTCGTTAGATAATTTATCGCTTGCTAATGAAATTAATAAACGAAGAACTACACCTTTAAAATGTTTTGTCCAAGTTAATGTATCTTCAGATCCAAATAAGTCAGGAATTGATGAAACAAAAGTTATACCATTTATTAAAAGTTTATCAAAATATGAAAATATAGAAATTGTTGGATTAATGACTATTGCGAGATTTACCTTTGATCAAGATTTACTTGAAGGTTATTTTGAGACAATGCAAGCTTTAAAAGAAGAAGTTCAAGCTTTGAATTTACCATATGCTCCGTGTACTGAACTATCAATGGGAATGAGTAATGATTATAAGTATGCGGTTAAGTATGGCGCAACAATGATTAGACTTGGAAGAGTATTATTAAGTTAGGAGAAAAAATATGTTTAAGAAAAAAAGTCGTAAAAATACTGATGCAGGATATTTATTATCATCATTTGATCGTTTAGAACATCGTATAGTAAATGATCGTAGTGAATTATTAGATTTATGTAATGTATTATTAGAAAATCGTGCATTACTTGCTAATTTTGAAAAATTAAGTATTGAAGATGCTAACTATATGCTTACTTTCTTATCTGGAGCAGTTTATGCGTTAAAAGGTGAAGTTCATAAGATTCATGCTAAAACTTTCTTATTTGGAGCTGAATCAGAATTTAAAGATGGTACTTTAAATCAATACTTAAAAGAAAGAGACTAATGTGGCTGAATTTAGTGTTTGGTCTAATTATTTAAATAAAGCTAAACAAGGAATGGTATTAACTAAGTTTTTAGATGAAGTAGAATTATCAGAATTAATTAATACTATTAAGTATGATTATGAATATCAAGTTTATGGTGGATATGATAACGCTGAAAGAGTTAGAGTGATCATTAATCCATATATGGATGTAAATGATAACGATTTTGAATTATCAGCTTTGAAAATAGAATATCCTAATAAATTTGTTAAAATTAATCACCGCAATGTTTTAGGTACAATTATGAGTTTAGGGATTAATCGAAATACAATTGGTGATATTATTATTACTGATGATGAAGTTCCCCTCATTTATGTAATTTTATTATCGGATATGGTTGAATATTTAAAACAAAATTTATTATCTATAAATAATCATCCGGTAAAAATATTAGAAGTTGATCTTGATGAACTAAAGAATTTGAAAACAAAAGAAGCTATTAATAAATCATTTATAATTGCTAGCCTTCGATTAGATGTTGTACTCGCAAGTGTTTTAAATGTTTCGAGAAATGAAATAAATAGTTATTTTGAAGAAAAGAAGATTTTAGTTAATCATCAAATTTGTATGAATAAACACTATGAAGTAAGTAGTGATGATTTGATTAGTGTTCGTAAATTTGGACGAATAAAATTAAATAATGAAATTAAAAAAACGAAAAAAAATAATTTAGTCATAAATGTTAATATATGGCGGTAGAGAGGAAAATATATGAAAGACTATAAAGATACCTTATTAATGATTAAAACTGATTTCCCAATGCGTGGTAATTTAGGGGTTAATGAACTACCTATTCAAGCTAAATGGGAAGAATTAGATATTTATCATCGTGCAGTAGAAAAGAATAGAAATAATAAACCATTCTTTTTACATGATGGTCCTCCATATGCGAATGGAAGTATTCACGTAGGACATGCTTTAAACAAAATATTAAAAGACTTTATTGTTCGTTATAAAACAATGAATGGATATTATGCTCCATATACACCTGGATGGGATACACATGGTTTACCAATTGAAACAGCATTAACTAAAAATAAAAAAGTTAATCGTAAAGAATTAAGCGTTGCTGAATTCCGTGATCTTTGTGAAAAATATGCTTTAGAACAAGTTGAAATTCAAAAAGCTGGATTTAAACGCTTAGGAGTATTTGCTGAATGGGATGAACCATATATTACTTTAAATAAAGAATATGAAGCAGTACAATTAAGAGCATTTGGAGAAATGGCTGCAAAAGGTTTAATTTATAAAGGATTAAAACCTGTTTATTGGTCACCATCATCTGAAACAGCTTTAGCGGAAGCTGAAATTGAATATCAAGATGTTAAATCTCCAACAATTTATGTTGCTTTTAAAGTTGTTGATGGTAAAGGGTTATTATCAAGTGATTGTGAATTAGTTATTTGGACAACTACACCATGGACAATTCCAGCCAATCTTGCAATTTGTGCTAATGAACGTTTAGAATATGTTGTTGTAAATGTTAATGGTCGTTATTTTGTAGTAGCTAAAGAATTATTAGAAAACTTTGTTAAAACTTTAGAAGTTGAAGAATATGAAGTTATTAAATCTTTTACAGGGGTTGAATTAGAAGGTGTTACTTATAAACATCCATTATTTGATAGAGTATCTCCAGTTATTTTAGGTGATCACGTAACACTTGATGCTGGTACAGGACTTGTTCATACTGCACCTGGACATGGGGCTGATGACTTTATCGTTGGTAAGAAATATAATTTAGATATTTTATGTCCAGTTGATAGTCGTGGATTTATGACAGAAGAAGCGGGAGAATTCCAAGGTTTATTCTATGAAGATTGTAATAAAGCAATTGTCGAAAAATTAAATGGAACAGGTTCTTTATTAAAACTTTCATTTATTACTCACAGTTATCCACATGACTGGCGTACTAAGAAACCAATTATTTTTAGAGCTACACCACAATGGTTTGCTTCTATTAAAAACTTTAAAGAAGATATCTTAAAAGCTATTGAAACTGTTGAATGGGTTCCAACATGGGGTGAAACTCGTATTGCTAATATGATTAAAGACCGTGACGATTGGTGTATTTCTCGTCAAAGAGTATGGGGTGTTCCAATTCCAGTATTCTATGCGGAAGATGGAAGTTCAATTCTTGATGCAGAAATTATTAACCATGTAGCTGATATTGTTGAAAAAGAAGGTACTAATGCGTGGTTTAATAAAGATGCTAAAGATTTATTACCAGAAGGTTATACTCATCCTGGTAGTCCAAATGGAAAATTCACTAAAGAAACAGACATTATGGACGTATGGTTTGACTCAGGAAGCTCACATCAAGCTTCATTAAAGAAAACATATGGAGTATATCCAGCAGATGTTTATTTAGAAGGTTCTGACCAATATCGTGGATGGTTTAACTCAAGTATTTCAACAGGGGTTGCGTTAACAGGTGAAGCGCCATATAAAACTGTAATCACTCATGGATTTACTTTAGATGGTGAAGGACGTAAGATGAGTAAATCATTAGGTAATACTATTGATCCGCTTAATGTATGTAAAGAGTTTGGAGCTGATATTTTAAGACTTTGGGTAGCTGGAGTTGCATATCAAGCTGACATGCGTATTTCAAAAGATATTATTAAACAAACTAGTGAAGCATATCGTAAGATTCGTAATACTTTCCGTTTCATGCTTGGTAATTTATTTGATTTTGATCCAGAAAAAGATATGGTAGCTTATCAAGATTTATCTGAAGTTGATCAATATGTATTATGTACTGCTAATGAGTTAATCGCAAAAGTTCAAAGTGCATATCAAAAATATGAATTTGATGAAGTGTATCGTTCAATCTTAACATATATGACAAATGATTTATCTTCATTCTATCTTGATTTTACAAAAGATATTTTATATATTGAAAAAGCTGATTCTTTAGCGAGAAGAAGTATTCAAACAGTTATTTATAAAGTTGCTTTAGCGCTTGCTAAATTATTAACACCAATTATTCCTCATACAGCTGATGAAGTATATAGCTATATGCCAGGAGTAAAAGAAGATAGTATTTATTTACTAGAAATGCCTGAATGTGTTAAATATCCAAATGCTGATGAATTACTTGCTAAGTTTGCGGAATTTAATTCATTACGTGCTGATGTATTAAAAGCTTTAGAAGAAGCAAGAAATGCTAAAGTAATTGGTAAGAGTTTCTCTGCTAAGTTAACTCTTTATCCAACACCTGCTACTTTAAAATTAATAAAAACATTAAAATTCAACTTAGGACAAGTATTTATTGTTTCTAAATTTGTAATTGCTACAACTGAAATTGATGGAGTAGAATACCCTAGTGGAACAATTAAGGTTGAAGCTGCTGATGGAGTTGTATGTAGTCGTTGTTGGCAAGTTGTTGATTCAGTAAATGAAGATGAATTATGTACAAGATGTGCAGAAGTAATTAAAAAATAAATATAATAAAAAAAGGAGATATATTATGAGTATTTGTGTTCATTTTTTTAGAAATAGAAGTCTTGAAAGAATTGATTATGAAAAATTAATTAATTATTTTGATGAACTAGAAATATGTGAAATTAATGTTAATGAAGACAACGTAGAAATTGTATACCATGATCCTATTTTTGATTTCCCATATCGCTTTTTAATTACAAAACGTTCACAAGTTAGAAGTATTTATAATTTAAATGTTGATTTCTTTAATATCAATTTATTAGTTGAAATTCCAATTTTACTTCCAGGTTTTGTAACTAAAACAGTTCTTGCTTTTATAATGGATTTATGTCGTACGTTTGAACTTGAAATATATTATGAAGGAATTAAAAATATTGAACCATTTGACATGACTGGTTTAATGATGTTTTTAGAAAAAGAAAGAGCATACTATATTGATGAACATCCTGAAAAAGAAGTTTATTATGTAGAACGTGAAAAGTTAATGCATGTATGCAATTATTTACAAATGATGCCTTATCTTCCTTCTAAAATTAAAGATGAAGCAGTAATTAATCCATACATTGTTATGTTAGATAATGATTATAAAGAAATCGCATTTAGTGTTTTATGGGAAGTAGGTACAGCTATGGTATTCCCTCCACATTTAGATTATGTTCATGTGGAAGAAGATGGAGTTGTTTCAATTATTCCTGCTGATGTATTCTTTAAATATTGTCAAAAATATATGTATGAATTATATGACTATATGCCTGGAGCTGTTTTACTATTATTATGTGGTAGAAATGTTAACCGTGCTAAGAAGATGGTTAAGAAACTTCGCAAAGAAAGTGTTCCTCATACATTATTTACAGAAAAGAAAATTATTGATTTAGTAGAAAAATAGGAGATTTTATGCAAATTAACAAATTGATTGATCATACTGTTTTAAAAGCCTTTGCAACAAACGAAGATATTGAAAAATTATGTGGAGAAGCACGTTATCATAATTTTAAAAGTGTATGTGTTAATCCTGCCAATGTTGCATTAGCTAAAAATTTACTTGAAGGTAGTGAAGTTTTAGTTTGTACTGTAATTGGATTTCCTCTTGGTGCCAATACAGCAGATGTAAAAGTATTAGAAACGTTAGATGCGATTAAAAATGGGGCAGATGAAATTGACATGGTAATCAACGTAGGTAAAGCAAAAGAACATGATTTTGATTACATTGAAAATGAAATTAAACTTGTTGTTGCCGCCTCATGTGGTAAAACAGTAAAAGTAATTATTGAAACTTGCTATTTAACTGATGAAGAAAAAGTAGCATGCTGTGAAGCGGCTAAAAGAGCAGAAGCAGATTTTGTAAAAACTTCAACTGGATTTGGAACAGGTGGAGCTACAAAAGAAGATATTGCTTTAATGAGAAAAACTGTTGGACCTGATATGGGTGTTAAAGCAAGTGGTGGAATCAGAAATTTAGCTGATTTAGAATCTATGGTTGAAGCAGGAGCTACTCGTATTGGAGCATCTGCTGGCTTAGTAATTATGGAAGAATTAAAAAATAAAGGAGAAAACTAATGAAAGCTACTCCTCATATTCAAGTTAATCAAGAAGGTTTAATTGCTAAAACGGTACTTATGCCTGGTGATCCGTTAAGAGCTAAATATATTGCTGAAACATTCTTAACTGATGTTATTTGTTTCAATGAAGTTCGTGGTATGTATGGTTTTACTGGATTATATAATGGTAAAAGAGTTTCTGTAATGGGTAGTGGTATGGGAATGCCTAGTATTGGTATTTATTCATATGAATTATTCTCTAACTATGGTGTTGAAAATATTATTAGAATTGGTTCATGTGGAGCATATACTGCTGATTTAAAATTGTATGATGTTATTTTAGCTTCAGATGCTTATAGTGAATCTTCATTTGCTTTAGCGCAAGCAGGAGAACAAAGAAGTGTTTTACCTGCTAATAAAGAATTAAATGAAGAAATTAAAAAAGCAGCAAGTGAGTTAAATATTCCTTTAAATGTTGGAGTAATTCATTCATCAGATGTATTCTATCGTCAACATGGTTCTGTACATGAAGAGATGTTTAAAGAACATGGTTGTTTAGCGGTTGAAATGGAATCTTTTGCTTTATTTCATAACGCTAATGTTTTAAATAAACGTGCAGCATGTCTTCTTACAGTGTCTGATTCACTAGTAACTCATGAAGAAACTACATCAGCTGAACGTCAAACAGCGTTCGAACAAATGATGAAAATTGCTTTAACAACAGCAATTAATCTATAATATGAAAAAGGTCACTTAGACCTTTTTTTCATAAAAAACGAGGTGTTTTATGGACGCAATAAAATATACAATTAATAATTTGGATGTCTACCATATACAAACAAAGAAATTCAAAACAATTGTTGCTGGAATTGTTTTTACTTCAGTTCTCACAAAACAATATTTAGCAGAGAAAGTTTTATTATCTTCAATGCTTGTAAAAACTTGTGAGAAGTTTCCTAAAGAACAAGATTACTTAAAATATCTTCGTGATAAGTATGATACTAATATTTTTGCGGACGTATCTAAAAGAGGTAAAACACTTCAAGTTATGTTTGGTTCAAATATTGTTAATGCGAAATTTTTAAATGAAAAAATTGATTTATTTCAAGATACTCTTGAAATTTTAAAAAACACTCTACTTAATCCTTATTTAATAGATGGTAACTTTTCATCTGATTTATTAAATGAAGAGAAGAATTTGCTGATTGATGAAATAAAGACTCAGTATAGTAATAATCGTCTACAAGCAATTGTTGGATTAATTGAAAATATGTTTAAAAATGAAGAATATCAAATATATTCAGGATTAAAAATAGAAGATGTCGAAAAAGTGACAGTTGAGACTTTGACAAAAGCATATTATGAGTTATTGAAAGATAATGCTTATTGCTTTGTTATTGGAGATGTCGAAAAACGGACAATTGGACAAGTATTTGGAGAATATAGTGCTTTTAAAACGATTAATACGGCTTTTGAATATATTGATTATGAAGATAAAATAATTGAACAAGTTAATGAAGTTATTGTTGAAAAATCTACTAATCAATCGGTAGTAGTCTTTGGTTATCGAACAAATATTCGTTTATTTGATGAATACTATTATCCAATGTGTGTATTTAATGGAATGCTTGGAGGTTTTTTTCATTCTAAGTTAACAACAATAATTCGTGAAGAAGAAGGTTTAGCGTATTATATTTTATCAGAGTATGCATCCCAAAAGGGTTATTTAACGATTACCTCGGGGATAAATTTTTATGATTATAACCAAGTTAAAGAAAAAGTGTTATCAATTGTTGAAGATTTTAAAAACGGTTTAATTGATGAGAATATTTTATTGGCAACAAAAGAGACGATAGTTAATGGAATATTAGAAAGTGATGACTCATTTTTAGGATTATTAAATGATGTTTATCGAAAAGCAGAATATCCAAGTCGTTTACTTGATTTGAAAACGAGAATTGATAAAATTAATGAAGTTAAACTTGAAGATATTATTGTGGTAGCCAATGCTTTAGTGCTTGATACAATATTTGTTTTGAAAGGTTGTGTAAGTAATGAAGAAGTACTATAGTGAATGTTTAGAAGAAACATATTTCAGTGACGTATTAGATAACGGATTAACAATTCGTTTAATGCCTAAAAAAGATTATTCAGTGACTTATGCGGTTTTAGCGGTAAAATTTGGATCTCTTGATAACAAGTTTATTCCTGTTAATCAAAATGAGTTTGTAGAAGTTCCTTTAGGTGTTGCTCATTTTTTGGAACATAAAATGTTTGAAATGCTAAATGGGGAAGATGTCAATAATTTATTTGCCGAAATAGGGGCTGATGTAAATGCCTATACAACTTATGACCACACTGGTTATTTCTTTTCTACCACAAGAAATCTAAAAAAAGCATTAACATTATTACTTGATTTTGTAATGAATAAAGGCTATACGCCGAAATCAATTGAAGAAGAAAAAAATATCATTGAACAAGAATTGTTAATGTATTTAGATAATCCGAATATTAGACTCCAAGTAGAAGCATTAAAAACACTTTATATGGAAAATTTAGTTCGAGAAGATATTGGTGGTACTATTCAATCTGTACGCAAAATAAATAAAGATATTTTAGATTTATGTTATGATAATTTTTACCAACCTGAAAATATGTGTTTAGTTTTAGTTGGTAATTTCGATAAAGATGAAATTTATGAGTTATTAAAAGAACATCAAAAAAATAATTATGGCGAGAAAACGTCAAAAGATGTTAAATATTACTTAGAAACCAAAGAAGTAAATACTAAATATCAAGAAATTAAAATGGATGTGTTAATTCCAAAAGTTAGTGTTAATTTAAAGTTAGAATGTAATAATTTAACTTCTAGACAATTAATTGTAAAAGATTATGCTTTATCTGCTTTAATGTTCCAAGAATTTGATGTTACATCGGATTTTTATCAAAAATGTTTACATGATGGCATTATAAATAATAGTTTTGATTTTGAAATCGTTGTCGAAAAGAATTATAGTCATATTTTAGTTACTAGTGATACTTTATATCCTGAACGTTTTATAGAAGCGGTTAAAGAAAACTTTTTAAGACTTAAATTTGTTGAAATTTCGAAAGAATCATTTAATGGATATAAAAAGATTACTGAAGCTCAAATTTTGCGGAAAATGAATAATGTTGAGTATTTTGGGAATATGTTATTGGAATCTTATTTTTATGATATTGAGTTATTTGATAATTTAAATATTATAAAAGAATTAACAATTGATGATGTTGAAATGGTTAGACAATATTTTGAAGAAGATGCTATTTCTGCATTAGTAATAAAGAATTAATATGGTGATGATATGATTAAAATATATACAGATATTTATGAATTTCTAAAAAATGATTTAAAAGAAAATATTTCTTATGATTTTACTAAGAATTCGTATATAGTAAAAGTTTATGATGATATAAATGAACTAATTGTTATAAAAGAAGAAGGGGGAGAGTTATTTGTTAATGGATCTACTCATCTTGTTGAAGAATTAGTTGAAAATATGATTACTTTAGGACTAGAATTTACCGAATGTACAATGTCAAAAGAGTTGGCTGAAATTTTTACTCAAAAATATGTTTTAAATCTTGGAGGAAACTTTATTGAGTTAGAATGTCCAATAAAAGGTTATAAAACATTTATTTATAAAGAGGGTAATATTAAAACTTGTGTTTTAGCGGGTGGTTGCTTTTGGTGTGTAGGAAAACCTTATTATGAGTATGATGGAATTATACGTGTGTTCTCTGGATATAGTGGTGGAAACAAGGTTATGCCTTCATATGAAGAAGTGAAAAGTCAACTAACTCACCATCGTGAATGTATAAAGCTAATTTATGATGAAAATATTATTTCATATGAAGAAATCTTAGATATTTATTTTGAGACTATTGATCCTTTGGATGCGGAAGGACAGTTTATTGATCGTGGCGAAAGCTATACTTCAGCATTATATTATAAAACTGAAGAGATGAAAGATTTTATTTTACAATATATTAAAAACGAAGAAGAGAAGATAAAGAAGAAATTTATGGTGAAATTACTTCCTGAAGAAATATTCTATATGGCTGAAGAGTATCATCAAGATTATGCGGTTAAGAATCCGGAATTAATGGAAGAAGAATTAATTTTGTCGGGTAGAAAAAATGATCTATAAAAAATTATCACCATTCCTTGAAGAGAAACATTTTTATGAAATGTGGGAAATGGAACAAAATTGTGGTTTAGAACCGTATTCTGTAGAAATGCTTTTATATTGTTTGAGATGGTATGAAAATTATGGTTGTTTCGAAAATGATAAATTAATTGGTTTCATTACAGTTGATGCTAATAGTATCCGATATCCAAATGCCGATTACTATATTGTAAATCTTAATGTTCATCAAGATTATCGTAGAAAACTTGTCGCAACATCCCTTATTTACAAATTTTGTGAAGAACATTGTCATAATTTAGAAAATGTTATTATTTTAGATGTATTTAAAGAAAATAAGGCTGTCAAATTATACTCAAAATTAGGTTTTGATGTAATTAATATTGATAGTAAAAATGGGCCTAATGATATAGTTATGGCAACTACAATTAAAAATATAATGGATAAGCATTAAATAAGCTAGTTAACAAAAGTTAACTAGCTTATTTATTTTCCACAATAGGCTTTAATTTCATAAATTATTTCTACGGTTTGATAATTGATATCAAACTTATTTTTTCCTCTAGCTTCATTCATAAAATCTACATTAAAGATATCAATATTGTCTTCTTTCATAATTTCATTAAGATTAATTAATTCTGTAATTATATACTCTTCAATTAAATTGATTATCTCATTTTTGGTTAAATTGTGATTATCGTTTAAAACAATGATTTCATAATTTATATCTAGATAAAGTTTATTGTTTTTTAAAACTTTATCGATGCGATAATTTTTAATTGTAAAATTCAATTTATCAATTGAATTGGTGTAAATTGAAAAATCTTCAATGAATTTTAAACCCGTAATTGCTTTAGAATCATATGTAGAAAGAGAATAATCATTTTTTATTATACTATAACCAGTTATACCGATCGTTTTGTAACTCTTTTCATCCTTTTGAAATATTTTATCACTAATGGTAATTTTGGGATACATGACATAATAATTTGGGGTTAAGATGTCACTACAAAAATTTAAAAACATTTTTTGATGATAATCAAAGCCAGCTTTTTTACCGGTTAATATTGTGTAATAAGAAGGAGAATCAGTCATATTATCTACTAAATATAAATCTTCTAGTTTTGAATCAGTTATCAATATTTCAAAGGTATGAAAGAAGAGATGGCTGTTTCGACAAAAGTAGTAGAATTCAAAAACATTTTCTTCATTAAAAAATGTTTCAGTAAAAATAATTGATTCTAGATGTTTTAGATTTAAATGAGTTTCTGAATATGTTTGAATATTAATTAAAGCCTCTGTTAAAGTTTTGCCGCTTGCTTTAGCAGTGAATCCTAATTTATCTGGTTCTGATAATCCATAATCAACAGAGACATTATTGATGGTATTTATAAAATATAAAAACAACTGATACTCTTTAGTGTCAATATTATAATCTATTCCTACACTCGATACAAAAGATACTTCATGAATTTCTTTATTATCTTTACAACTTATTAGAAGAGAACTAAATATTATTAATAAAATAAATATAGTGATTTTTTTCATCTTTTTGACCTCGGAATAAAAAATTCTTTGATACCTGATTTGGATACTGGTGTAAGAGGGTAGAGATAAGGGATATCAAAAGATTTTAAAGAGGATAGATAAGCAATTACCACAAAAGAAGCTATAAAGAAACCGAAAAGTCCAAATAAATGGGATAGAACTAAAATGAAGAAACGAAAATTAGATAGTGCAGAAATCATGTAAGGATTATTTGTAAAAGCATAACTAGATAGATAAGCCATGGATGTGATTAATAAAATTAAAGGACCAATTAGTCCACTATTAATAGCATTTTGTCCAATAAATAAACTACCTAGAATAACAACAATATTTTGAATATAAGAAGGTGATGATCTGCTTGCTGCAAAACGATAAAATTCAAATAATATTAGTATTGAAACAACCTCAATAAATATTGTAAAATTTGTACCTCGTTCTGTTAATTTAAGATTAGATACTAAAGATATTGTTAAACAATCTGGATGATAATTAATTAATCCAATCATAAAACCTAAACCGAAAACAGAAAGAATTAAGAAGAAAATAATAAATATTCTTATAAATACTGAGTAAAATGCGGGAGAGTTTTCATCATTTTTCATGTTTGAAAAGCTAGATAAAGTAGCAGGAAGAATTAAACCAACAGGGGAATTATCTAAGATTATTCCGGTCTTACCTTGAGTTAAAGCCGTAGAAAAATTTTCAGGATATCCGGTTATTGCTGTCATAGGCATTAATGAATTACCTTGAAATATTTTGCTGATGGCTGAAATAGAAGTTGGGAATTTTAAAGGAGATGTTTTAATCTTTTTGATAATTTCTTCCTTGTACTTATCAAATTCCTTAAGATGCATTACATAAAGTAAAGTCTTATTTTGATCACCAATATACACTTCTTCAACAACTAAATTTGTTGTTTTTAATCTCTTTCTAATTAAAGATAAATTTGTTCTAGCATCTTCCACAAAACCATCAGTTGCGCCAAAAAGATTTGTGGGATCAAGATTACTTTTAGAAGGAGTGCGGATTGTCTTTTTAATTAGAATTATTTCATAATATATTTCATTATCAATAAGAAGAAGTATTTTTCCATTAAAAACACTTTCTTCAATTGTACTATAATTTACATTTGTTATACGATTAAAGATTCCTGGGAAGATGCTTGTTAATGAATTAATATTATTTGCATTAATTTTTGTAATATAGTTTGCGTTAAATTCCATAATATTTGCTTGATTCTCAACATACATGCAAATAAAATAATGATTATCTCTATAAAATTCATTGATATTAACATCTTTTGAGTTTTTAAAATATTCTTTTAATTTATCATATGTAATGTTTTCAATCATTTTCTAATCTCCTTTGAAAATAAATAATACAAATGAAAAGTAATAATATTAAAATGAATATAATATTTGTTATTATAAATTTTAATTCTTGATAATATATCATTTTAAAAGTAATCGGAATACATAGTAGAACAATAAAAGGGATAATTAATATTTTTTTCTTTTCTTTAAAACAATTTAAGGTTAGGTTTGCGTATAATGAGCCTTTATATAAGAATGTCATAAGAACATTGATAATTAATACGATATCGTAATGACCAATATGATTTTTACTATAATACATAAAAAAGGCTTCAATTGCTGAAGTTTGAAGACCATCATAAAAACGATAATTTACAAGTGTTAAATTTACAATTGCTTGAATTGTACACATTATTAAGGTAATAGCCGAACTTATAACAATTGTTTTCTTACTTGGATAATCATTTTCCGGTTTATCAATGAAAAAATAAATTAAGTTATCTAGGGGTAGAATTAGAAAAAAGAGATTGTTAATTAAAGTAGACTTTGATAATTCAATTGGAAATAAAAATAAAATATTACTTTCGTTATGAATTGATAATCCAAAAAGGGCAATAAGTATATAGCATAATGACCAGGCAAATCCTACTCGAATAATAGAAGTGGTTTTAAATAAACCTAAAACCATAACGATAGAAATCATAATTATAATAAAAACAAAAATACTACTTTCTTCATAAAACCAACTTGTCAAAATTATCGAAGTAAAAAAAGATAATAAAATGATAGACAATAATGAATAGCTTCCGATAATAATTTTGATTATTAAATTATTTTTTAATTTTTGATAATTAGAAAAATTCTTTTTAGCAAATAACATCAAGAATAAAAAGATAATTAAAATAAATAATGGAATAATCCAAGAATGCTTGGCATCTTTATTCATAACTAATGATAAATAAGTGCTATTAGCAAAACCAATTCCAAAAATTATCATATTAAAGTAATACATTATTTGTGAAGATATTTTGTTTTTCACATTTCTCACCTATTGTTATTATTTGTTGGAAAATAAAGTTAATACCAAATATTTTATATTTATTAGTTTTTTATAAAATTGATTTATAAATACACATTTTTTAAATGATATTAAGAGAGTATAAATATTCGAAAATAGAAGTTTTAAAGAAATAAAATATTAGATAGCGTTTTTGTGTTTAAAAATAAATTATGTTAAAATTCTCTTGCATTCAATAATAGAAGGAGGAGATAAAATGTTGAATCATGTTGTGTTAGTGGGACGATTAGCAGCTGATCCAGAATTAAAAGTTTTGGAAAGTGGATTAACGGTATGTACGGTAACACTTGCGGTAAACCGCTCATTTAAGGAGCTAAATGGTGATTTAGAAACGGATTTCATCAAATGTACTTTATGGGAGGGAATAGCTACTGCTTCAGCTGAGTATTGTAAGAAAGGGTCAATTATTGGAGTTAAGGGGAGGCTTGCTACCAGAGATTATGTTTTTGGGGAAGGAGAGGAAAAGAAGAAATTTAAAATTATTGAAGTTATAGCTGAAAGAGTTTCATTTATTAAAGTTTAATTAAAAATGTTTTATTTTTTATACCACATTTCTTTATATTTTTTTCCCAATATGATATAATTACAAAAGATATGAGGTAATTAATATGAAACAATATTTAGATTTATGTAGAACAGTACTAGAAAAAGGAACTTTAAAGGAAGATCGTACAGGAACAGGAACTAAATCATATTTTGGTTGTCAAATGAGATTTGATTTATCTGAAGGTTTTCCACTATTAACTACTAAAAAAGTTCATTTGCCAGCAATTATTCATGAATTATTATGGTTTATTAAAGGTGATACAAACATCAAATATTTGGTTGATAATAATGTGCGTATTTGGAATGAATGGCCATATGTTAAATATACTAAAATGCCAGAATATCTTGGAGAAACCCAAGAAGAGTTTGTAGAAAAGATAAAAAATGATGCAGAATTTGCGGAAAAATATGGTAATTTAGGTCCAGTATATGGTAAACAATGGCGTGCTTTTGGGGGAAGTGAAGGGAAAGTTGTTGACCAATTAGCTTTGGTTATTGATCAAATTAAAAATAATCCAGCTTCAAGAAGATTAATTGTTAATGCATGGAATCCATTGTATATTGATGAGATGGCACTACCACCATGTCATATGATGTTTCAATTCTATGTTAATGATGGAAAATTATCATGTATGTTATATCAACGTTCAGCTGATATCTTTTTAGGAGTACCATTTAATATTGCATCATACGCTTTATTAACAATGATGATTGCTAAAATTTGTAATTTAGAATTAGGAGAGTTCGTTCATACTTTAGGTGATGCTCATATTTATACTAATCACTTCGAGCAAGTAAACCGTCAGTTAAGTAGGGAACCTCGTGAATTACCACAAATGATTATCCACGGAGATCAAAAAAGAATTGAAGATTTTAAATTTGAAGATTTCGAACTTATAAATTATAATCCACATAAAGGAATTAAAGCAAAGGTGGCAGTATGATTTCTATAATAGTAGCAATAGGAAAAAATGGACTTATAGGTAAGGGAAATGATTTACCTTGGCATTATCCTGAAGATTTAAAGTACTTTAAAAAAACAACATTAGGTAAACCAGTATTTATGGGATATAATACATATTTATCGATTTATAATCGTTTAGGAAAAGCATTACCTAATCGTAGTAATTATGTTCTTACATATGAAGATACTTTGCCTGGTGAAGGAATTGTTATTAAAGATCTTGTAGAATTTGTTAATAATCATGAAGAAGAAGTATTTTGTATTGGGGGAAAAATGATTTATGGTATGGTATTGCCATATGCAGATCGTTTATACATCACTCGCGTGAATAAAGATTATGAAGGGGATGTATTCTTTCCTGAATATGATGAGTCTTTGTTTGAACTTGTTTCAAGTGTTGAATCAGGAGATTTAGTTTTTGAAGTTTACGAAAGAAAGCGTGCTTAATTATTAAGCACGCTTTTGTTTATATAATATCTTTAAAGTTTTCTTCTTTACAATTAATAATCATTTTTTGAAATTTATTGTCTTCATATACAAGAAAATTAAGTGAAGCATTTGGAATTCCCGAATCAAATTTTAAACTTGAATCATGAGGTACAAAAAGAGATTTAATAAAATGGGAGTGAGAAACAACTAATACATTTTTACCTTCATAATCATGTAATATTTTATTTAAGAAACTTGCTCCACGATTAATAATATCTTGTTCACTTTCTTGATTTTCAAAAAAATTCTCACTGATCAAACGATAATTTTCTTCATTAATAGGAAGCCCTTCTGCTTTACCGAAAGATCTTTCAATGGCTAAAGGTTCAATAATGATTGGACTAGGATAGTTAATAGCAGCCTTGATAATTTCACATGTTTGATGAGCTCTAATAAAAGGACTACTGATAATAACATCCCATTTAATTGGACATTTTTTTACTAGTTCAGATGTTGTATTAGCTTGAGATATTCCTATTTCGTTTAGTGGTAAATCACTTCTACCTTGAAAGGTGCGTGATTTATTTCCGTCAGTTTGACCATGTCTTACACAGCAAATTAATGTTTTCATAATAACTCCATTTATATTCATATTTTAATGTATTATAGCATAATTATTATTAAAATACGATATTTAAGGCAAATGTTTGCGTTTTCATTAACTTTGTGGTAAAATAATTGTACTAAATGAAAGAGGTGAGATTATGTATAGAGTGGTCGATTTAATTACTAAAAAACGTGATGGTGAACGATTAACAAAAGATGAAATAAATTTCATAATCAATGGATACGTAGATGGGTCAATCCCTGACTATCAAGTTTCTGCATTATTAATGGCAATCTATTATAATCCATTAGATGATAATGAAATTTGGGCACTTACAGATGCAATGCTGAAAAGTGGAGAACAAATTGATTTAAGTAAAATAACTGGTATAAAGGTTGACAAACATTCAACAGGGGGAGTTGGAGATAAAACAAGTTTAGTCATTGGTCCAATCGTTGCTGCTGCAGGAGTAAAAATTGCAAAAATGAGTGGTAGAGGACTAGGACATACTGGTGGAACATTGGATAAACTTGAATCAATTCCAGGTTGTACAATTGAAATAGATGGAAAAGATTTTATAAAACAAGTAAATGAAATAGGACTTGCGATTATCGGACAAACAGCGAATATTACCCCAGCTGATAAAAAATTATACGCACTTCGTGATGTAACGGCAACTGTTGATTCAATAGGATTAATTGCTTCATCAATTATGTCAAAAAAACTAGCCAGTGGAGCAGATCATATTGTTTTAGATGTAAAGGTTGGAAGTGGGGCGTTTATGAAAAACTTAGAAGAAGCAACCACTTTGGCGGAAACAATGGTAAAAATTGGTAAGAATGTTGGTCGTGAAACTGTTGCAGTTATGACTGATATGGAACAGCCATTGGGTAATGCAGTTGGAAATAGTTTGGAAGTTATAGAAGCTATTGAAACTTTAAAAGGTAATGGTCCAAAAGATTTTACTGAATTATGTAAAGTTTTAGCAAGTGAAATTCTTTTAATTGCGAAAATTGCTAAAGATGTAAAAGAAGCAGAAACAATTGTTGATGATATTATTAGAAGTGGTAAAGGATTAGAAAAACTAAAAGAAATGATTAGTTATCAACATGGTAATCCTGAAGTAATTAATGATTATAGTTTATTTAAACAAGCATCTGAAGAAATTGAATTAATCTATTTAGATGAAGAAGATGCTTATGTTGATCACATTGATGCTTTAATGATTGGCGAAGCTGCAATGAATTTAGGTGCAGGACGTGCAACCAAAGAAGATGTTGTGGATCATAGTGTAGGAATTGTTTTACATAAAAAAGTTGGTGATAAGGTTTCTAAAAATGATTCTTTAGCCACAATTTATGCCAATGATTTAGGAGTTGAGGTTGCTTCAAACATGGTAATGGAAGCTTACCAAATGAGTAAAAAACCAACAAGTACTCCGAAAGTAATTTTAAAAATTGTAAGGTAGGAAAAATATGAATTTTTTAACGGAAAGTACTAAGTATTTTTTCGAAGTAGATATTGTAGAACAAATATTAAGAGTATTAGCAGCAATGTTTGTTGGAGCAATCTTTGGTTTCGAAAGAGAAATGAAAGGTAAACCAGCAGGATTTGTCACTTTTATGATTGTTTCGATGGGTGCATGTATAATTGCTTTATTACAAATTAACACAATAAATATGATTTATGATGCAATTAAAAGTTCAAATGATCAAGATTTAACATCTATTTTAAATGCAGATTTAACAAGAATTATTGCACAAGTAGTAAGTGGAATAGGATTTTTAGGAGCAGGAACAATTATTTATTCTAAAGGTTCTATCAAAGGAATCACTACAGCAGCAATGCTTTGGGTGTCTGCTGGTCTTGGTTTATTAATTGGAATCGGTGGAGTAGCAAACTATATTGTTGCTGGAACAGTTGTTGTGTTATTTATTCCGATTATGATTGGAATAAGAGTAATAGGTCGAAAAGTTACAGAAAAATATCGTAATCGTCGTGTATTTGTTACATTTGAGGAAGAACATGAAAAAGAATTATTTGATAAATTTGATCAAAATGATGTTCATATCAAAAAAACTTTCTTCCACAATAAATATCAAAAAGAAGGAATACATTATAAAGAAATTATTATCTATTTTACTCCAAATCGAGCTATGTCTTATGATGAACTAATTAATGCTTTGTTTGAAGAAGATTGGATTTTATCGATTGAAGAAATGTAAAAAAGGGTGCTCAAATTTGAGCACCCTTATATTTATTATTATTTCATTTGAAAAATAGTAATATTTATAATACAATTATATTGTGTTATAAAACATATTATGGAGGAATTAAAATGATTAAATACGAAATAAAAGGTGATAGTTTACCAGTAGTAGTTTGTTATCCGGAAGAAGGAGAAGTTCTTTGTACTGAAAAAGGTGCGATGTGTTGGATGAGTGGTAACATAGAAATGTCAACAAATGCAAGAGGAGGATTTGGCAAAGCCTTAGGTAGATTATTCTCAGGTGAGTCAATCTTCTTAAATGAATTTGTTCCTGTAGGTGGATCTGGAATGATTGCTTTTGCTTCAAGTTTTCCAGGAAGTATTATTCCATATCACGTAACACCAGGTAATGCAATTATTGTTCAAAAAAATGGATTTATGGCGATGGAAAAAGGTTTAGATTTATCAATACATTTTCAACGTAAATTAGGTGCTGGTTTCTTTGGTGGAGAAGGATTCATTATGCAAAAAGTTAGTGGTGATGGATTGGTATTTATTGAAATCGATGGACATTGTGAAGAAAAAGAACTTGCTGCAGGAGAAAAAATAATTGTGGATACAGGAAGATTAGCAGCAATGACAGAATCATGTACTATGAGTGTAGAAGCTGTTAAAGGGGTAAAAAATGTTTTATTTGGCGGAGAAGGTTTTTTCAATACAATAATTACTGGTCCAGGTAAAGTATATTTACAAAGTATGCCTATATCAAATGTTGCGGGAGTAATTTCTCGTTATATTCCATCTAGTAACTAAAAAAAGGGAAGTAATTCCCTTTTTATTTTACGCTTATTTCAAACATTTTGATGATTACTTTTACCATTTGCTCCATTTCTGTAATATCCGCATATTCTAATACCCCATGGTGATTATAAGAACCTGTTCCAAGATTAGGACAAATAATTCCTTCATAAGTAAGACGTGCTCCATCTGTACCACCGCGAATTGGAGTTGAATGGGCTTCGATATTTTCCATTTTCATGGCTTTCTTTGGTAATTCAAGTGATTCAGGTTTTGTTAAAACAAGTGATGCCATATTTTGATATGAATCAGTAATTGTAACTTTTATTGGTTTACTTGGATATTTTTTATTCATAAATTCTTCAATAGATTTCATTAGTTGTTTTTGGTTTTCAAATTCTATAGCATCATGATTTCTAATTAAATAATGCATCTTAGTATTTGATACGTCGCCTGATATTTCATTTAAATGATAAAAACCTTCGTATAATTCGGTATTTGCTGGAGTTGCAGAAGAAGGTAAATAATTATTAAATTCCATTGCAAGTAAACTACTATTTATCATTTTATTTTTAGCATCTCCAGGATGAATGTTATAACCAGTTATTTCAACAGTTGCTGATGCTGCATTAAAGTTTTCGTAAGCAATTGTGTCAATTTCTGCTCCATCAATTGTATATGCAAAATCTACTTTAAAATAATCATAATTAAAGTATGTAGCACCTTCTCCGATTTCTTCATCAGGAGTAAAAGCAATATAAATATTAGGATGCGGATAGTTATTGGTTAATATTTGTTCTATTGTCTCCATTATTATCGCAATTCCTGCTTTATCATCTCCCCCTAATAAGGTTGTTCCATCTGTTGTTACTAATGTATGATTGATGGCTTTATTAAGAGTTTCATACTGATTAGGTGATAGGATTAAATTATTTGGTAAAATAATATCTTGACCATTATAATTGTCAATAATCATAGGTTTTACATTAGCTCCAGTTACTTCAGTTGCAGTATCCATATGAGCAATTAGACCAATTGATTTTGGTGAACCTACATTGCTAGGTATATTCGCATAAACATAACCATCATTGTCCATAAAAGCATTAGTTATTCCCATTGATTTTAATTCATTTACTAAGAAATTACCTAAATCTTTTTGTTTTAAAGTACTAGGTTGAGTAGTAGAATTTTCTTCACTTTGAGTATCAAATTTAACATAATTAATAAATTTTTCTAAAATTTTCATATTTTGCTCCTTTATAAAAAAAACTTAATCGTTCGATTAAGTAATAAATGGATATGGTGCCAGTGGTGGGACTCGAACCCACACATCCTTTCGAATACCAGATTTTGAGTCTAGCGCGTCTACCATTTCACCACACTGGCACTTGCTTTATAATTATAGCCTAATTTACCTAAAAAAGCAAGTAATTAATCATAACAAAAAAGCACTTTTACTTTTCAAAAATAAGGTAAAATGTTATAATATTATTGAAATGAGGTGATATTTTGTATAAAAATATCTTAAAATATTTTTTAATATTGTTATTATTCTTTGTGTTATGTGGTTGTAAAGATAAAAGTTTAGAGCCAGCTGATAAGCTTACAATTTATACTATAAATGATTTTCATGGAGCTATTACGGAAACTGATGGAAAATATGGTATTGCACGTTTGGGAGAATATATTATGAATGCTAAAGAAGAAGCTCCAAATGAGACTGTTGTTGTTGCTGCTGGAGATATGTTCCAAGGTAGTGGGTTATCATATTATTCTCAAGGAGCTGATGTTGTCGAAATGATGAATATAATTGGCTTTGATGCGATGACAATTGGAAACCATGAATTCGATTGGGGGTTAGAAACTATTTTAGCCTATCGAGATGGCAATAATAAAAATGGTGAAGCGGATTTTCCATTTTTAGGTGCTAATATTATTGAAACTGATAAAAATGCCATTCCTCAATATGTTGAACCATATACCGTGTTTGAACGAGGTGGCTTAACTATTGGAATTATTGGTTATATTGGTTATGGTTTGGAAAGTGATATTGCGACAAAGATGGTAGAAGATTATAATTTCTTAATGCCATCAGAAGTAGTTGCTGAATATGCATCTCTATTAAGAAATGAAAAAATGTGTGATGTTGTAATTGCTGTTGGGCACGATGGAAGTGATGCTACTAATAAAGCAATTGCTAATTTAACTGGTGATGAAAAAGTTGATGCGATTATTAATGGACATTTACATTTAGATACCGTTGATATAATTGATACCAAAGATGGAAGAAAAGTTCCTGTTGTTCAAGCTGGATCTAGTGGTGAAGCAGTTGGGGTTATTAGTTTTGAGGTAGATCAAGAAAATAAAACATTATCTAACCCACTTGCTGTTACGGTTGAAATGGGAAGTTCTAAAGCTGAAAATGAAAAACTTTTAAAATATGTTCAAAAACTAGAAAAAGAAACAGAACCATTTTTTGGTAGAGTAATTGGAGAAGCTGAAAATAAAATTACCGTATATGATGTTCGTCAATGGGGACCAAATATTTTACAAAAATATACTAAGGCCGATATTGCTTTTGCTAATTCAGGAGGAATTAGAGCAGATGCATTCCCAATTTCTAAGGATGATAAAATAACAGTTGGTAAAATATATCAAATTATGCCATTCGATAATATCATCAAAACATGTAAATTAAAGGGTTCTGATATTAAAAAGTTAATAAATGCTGGCGGACTAGTTTATAGTGAAACAGTTGAGAAAAAAGAAGATGGTATGTACATTAATGGTAAATTATTAATTGATGATGAATACTATTTAGTCGCAACTATTGATTATGTATTTGATAAAAGTGAATATCCGTTTTTAAATGGATTAGATATTAACATTGATGGTACTTTGTATCGTGATATCATGATTGAAGAAATTGAATGTTTAACTGAGAATAATTTGAAATGGAATCCTAAAAACTAGAGACTTTAATAGTCTCTTTTTTCTCATAAATTTTGTAATATGTTTGTAATTAGTGTATAATAATAACAATGAGGATTTAAATTATGCAAGCAGTTAGTAATATAGATATTAAACAAAAAAGAATTTTATATGATAAAAATATTTTAAAAGGCATTTTTTTATTGGCCTTGCCAATTATGTTTAATAATATAGTTAAAGCATTACATGATGTTGTTGATATGTTTGTGGTTGGACAAATGGATGCTCCAGCTGATATTGTAAGTGATCAGATTGCTGCTATCGGATTTGTTGGACCAGTACTTTCGATTTTTCAGGCTTTAGCTCTTGGAGTAATGATAGCTGGATCAGCTTTAATGAGTCAATATATAGGGGCTAAGAAAAAAGAAGATGCCAATAAAATAAGTGGACAATTGCTTATTATTTGTACTATTATTGGACTTTTATTTAATGTTTTACTTTATTTATTATGTCCGACTATTTTAAAACTGATGAATGCTGAAGCAAATTTATATGATTATTCTTTAGCATATTTAAGAATTAGATCTTTTGAAATGATAGGACTATTTATCTTTTTTGCTTATCAAGCTACTAGACAATCAATGGGCGATACAGTAATGCCGGTTATTTTTAATGTTATTTCTATTATTTTAAATATTGTTTTAACTTGCATATTTGTTTTAGTGTTAAATATGGATTTAAAAGGTGCCGCATACGCAACTGTAATTGCTAATATGATTTTAGTTCCACTTATTATTGTTCATATGCGATTAAATAAAGACATGCGAATAACAAAAGAATCTTTAAAATTTGATTTTAACAAAATTAAACAAATTTTTAGATTAGCCTGGCCATCAGCTGTAAGTCAAGCTTTTACTTCATTAGGATTTTTAATTATTAATTCGGTAATTGCTGATTATAATGATGGAATATTAAGTGCTATTGCGATTGGAAATCGTATTAATTCGATGCTATTATTCCCTTCAATGGGAGTTGGGTCAGTACTTGCGACTTTTGTTGGACAAAATATTGGAGCAGGAAATATTAAAAGAGCAAAAAAATCATTTAATGTAGCAATGTGTTTATCGTTGATGATAGGAATAATTGGTGGTTTAATTTTATTACCATTTAGACCTCAACTTGCTGGAATCTTTTTGCCGGCTCAAGAAGATATAGATTTATGTGTTAAATATTTATTTTATTTATTGGTAGGATTGCCCTTAATGAGTATTTTCCAATGTTTTAATGGATGTTTCCAAGGAGCAGGAAGAACAGGTTATTCATTAATGTTATCAACAATTAGATTGTGGGTTTTAAGAGTTCCAGTATTATTGCTGATGCTTTATGTATTTGATATTGGTGAACAAGCTGTATGGCTTTGTATGGTAGTAAGCAATTTTGGAGCTTGCATTTTAGGAACGATTTTATATCAATTTGTTGATTTCCTTCCACGTGTTTCAACAATGAAAAAAAGACTTGAAAAAATTACTTAAGAGGTATTAGTTATGGCAAAAAATAATATTGTATTATACGAACCAGAAATTCCCCAAAATTCCGGAAATATTATGCGTACTTGCGCCGGAACAGATACAAAATTACACTTCATTAAACCACTTGGTTTTAAATTAGAAGATGCCCATTTACATAGAAGTGCAGTTAACTACTTTGATAATGTTGATTTTGAAGTGTATGAAAATTGGGAAGATTTTAAAAGTAAGAATCATGGCAAAATGTATTTCTTAACAAGATATGGGATGAAAACTCCTCACGAATTAAAACTAAATAATCATGATGAAACATACTATTTTGTTATTGGAAAAGAATCAACTGGTGTTCCTAAAGAAATTTTAAGAGAACATTTAGATGATTGTATACGTATTCCAACTAATGATAAAATTCGCTCATTAAACATCAGTAATGTTGCGGCAGTAGTTATTTTTGAAGCTTTAAGACAACAAGATTATAATGATTTATCACGTTATGAACCAGAAACTTTAAAAGGTAAAGATTGGTTGTTAAAATAATAATATTTTCTCTCAAATGTTTAATAATATTATGGGAGGAATAAAATTGAAAAAGAAGAAACAAAATAAATCAAAACTAAATGATGAGACGTTATTAATAACTGATCGAGATTTAGTAAATGATGTTGAACTAGCAACTTATATTGATGCACGAGAAAGATATGATCGTTTGCATCAAGAATATGCACAACATGTAGAAGATGACTATAAACGTTAAAATCAAAGATTAATTCTTTGATTTTTTCTTTCATAAATTATAAGTTCTATGAATATTTTGTAGTGTATAAGAACTTTTTAAATAAGTGATTTCATTCCTTGAAAAAAACTCTAATTTATAGTATAATAAGAGTACCAAAATGGAGGTATATTATATGAATCGCCATGTTTGTCGCGTTTGCGCAATGAAGATTTTATTTAGTTTAGATTTAAATAGTTCTTATAATGAATTAGAAGATTTATCAAGAAAAATTGAATTTGTAATGGATCCTGATTATAATAGTGAACTTACAGATTCAGAAACAGAAGCGTTTATTCTTGAAAATAATCCTTTTGTTCAAGAACTTGTATTAGGTGTTAAACATAATTTAAAAAGAATTGATGAAGTAATTGTTAATTGTTTAAAGAATTATACGATTGAAAGATTATCTTATGTCGATCGTGCAATAATTAGACTTGCTGTATACGAATTATTAGAAACAAATACACCAGCTAGTATTATTATTGATGAAGCTATTGAAATCACCAAAGAATATAGTAACTTAGAAGATGAAGCACAATCAAAATTTACTAATCGTTTACTAGACGATATTAAAGGGTTATTAGGTAAATGCGAGTAGATTTAGATAAGTTTCGTAACGCTCAGTTTTTAAGTGTTACAGCTTTAAATCGTTACATTAATTATAAGTTTGACAGTGATATTCATTTACAAGAAGTATATTTGCGTGGAGAAATTTCTAATTTTAAAATTTCAGGTCGCCACGCATATTTTTCTTTAAAAGATGAATATAGTGTTATTTCAGCAATGATTTTCAACTATCAAATGTTAAACATTGATTTTAATATGGAAGATGGAATTATTGTTGGAGTTGTGGGAACGGTTAAAGTTTATGAAAAAAGAGGAAGTTACTCAATTGTTATTAATCACATTGAACGTGATGGTGTTGGTAAACTATATCAAGAATTTTTAGAATTAAAAGATAAATTAGAAAAAGAAGGATTATTTGATATTAGACACAAATTACCACTTCCAGAATATCCAATGAATGTTGCTGTCATCACTGCCGCAACAGGAGATGCCATCCATGATATTATTTCAACCTTTAATCGCCGTTTACCAATGGCTAAAATTACTTTATATCCGGCATTAGTTCAAGGACTTGATGCTCCGATGGATTTGGTAAGAGCACTGAAAGAAGTTTATCAAGATGGTAATTATGATGCATTAATTATTGGTCGTGGTGGTGGAAGTTATGAAGATTTGTCATGTTTTAATAACGAATTGTTAGCTAGAACGTTATTTGCTTCACCAATTCCAACAGTAACTGGAATTGGACATGATGCGGATTTTACAATTTGTGATTTTGTTTCATCATTTAGAGCACCAACTCCAACCGGAGCTGCAATGGTGTTAACTAAAGAGAAGAAAGATATTATGAATAATATTAATTCATATGTAGAACGTTTAAATAATAAAATTAATAATATTATTATAAATAATGAAAATTTATTGAATCAAAAAGTTAAATCATATGGAATCAGTAATTATTTAAGTATTTTTTCTCAATATGAGAATAAACACAGCATTTTAGTTCAATTATTAGAAAAGTATTCGCCAAAAAATATTTTAATTAATTATGAACAAACGTTAGATAATTTAGAATCACGTTTGAAGGTTGTTATACGCAATATAATTAATAATAATAATCTCCAATATGAAGTTATTAATAATAAGTTAAAAGGTGAAATATTAATTGAACAATTTAACAAAAAAGAAAATTTTATAAACGATTGTGAATTTAAAATTCAAAACATCTTACTACATTCATTAGAATTAAAGGAGAAGAAACTAGATATTTTAATTGATAAAGCAATTATTTTAAATCCTTTAAATTTAATGAGTAAAGGATATGCGGTGACATATCAAAATAATAAAGTAGTTTCTACGGTGAAAAATTTAGATAAATCATTACCATTAGAAGTACGTATGAAAGATGGTAAAGTTGTAACATCAATTAATGAAATTGAAGAAAGTGTAGAATAAATATGCAAAATAAAAAATTTGAGGAATTATTAAAAGAATTAAATGATATTGTTGAATCATTAGAAAAGGGAGAATTGTCATTAGAAGAATCAGTTGAAAAATATCAAACTGGACTATTACTTAGTGCTGAGTGCCGTAAACGATTAGATGAAGCAAAAGAAGTAGTAGTTAAAAAAATGACACCAAATGGAGAGGTACCTTTCCAAAACTAGGAGGGTTAGTATGAAAGAATTACCAATTAAAAATCTTGGTGATTTAAAAAACAAATCTGAAGATGAGTTAAAAAGTTTAGCTTCAGATATAAGAACGCATATAATTGAAACAGTTAGTAAAACAGGTGGACATTTATCATCAAATTTAGGAATTGTTGAATTAACAATTGCTTTACATAAAGTATTTGATAGTCCCAAAGATAAAATCATCTTTGATGTATCTCATCAAACTTATACTCATAAATTATTAACTGGAAGATTAATTAACGAAACAAATTTAAGAAAATTAGATGGATATAGTGGCTTTGCTAAAAAAAGTGAAAGTGAACATGACATTTATGAAGCTGGTCATAGTTCAACTGCTATTTCGGCAGCGATTGGTTTAAGTTATGCTAAAGAACATGATGATTCGATTGGTGAAATTGTTGCAGTTATTGGAGATGCCTCAGTAACAAATGGTTTGTCGTTTGAAGCTTTGAATTTTTTAGCAACTAAACCAGATCGCAAAGTTATCATAATTATCAATGATAATGAAATGGGAGTATCTAAAAATGTTGGTGCTTTAGCTGAAGCATTTAATAAAATTAGAATTAAACGTAAGCATCGATTTGCTCCAAAAGTATTAAAAAATTTCTTATTTAGAGTTAAGAGTTCAATTAAATCATTTGTATATCCAAATCCAAATATTTTTTCAGCTTTACAATTCCGTTATTTTGAAGGAATTGATGGACATGATTTTAATCAATTAAATGATTATTTAACTTTTGCTAAAAACGCCAAACAAAGTGTAATTTTACATGTTAAAACTACAAAAGGTAAAGGATATGAATTTGCTGAAAAAGATGTTGATGGTAAATGGCATAGTGTTTTACCATTTGATATTAAAACTGGAGTTATAAAAAATTCAAGTGGACAAATTGTTGGAGAGCATTTATCAAGAACTTTAGTTCAAAAAACTGTTGAGAATGATAAAATTTATGTTATTACTCCAGCAATGATTTTAGGTTCAGGATTAAAACCTTATGTAACAAGTTTCCCGGAACATATTATTGATGTAGGAATTGCTGAAGAAAATGCTGCTGTTATTGCTAGTTCAATGGCAGAAAATGGCTTAAATCCTATTGTATTTATGTATTCAACATTCTTACAAAGAGCGTATGATGAATTATTACATGATGTTGGGCGTACATCATCACCAGTTGTTTTCTGTGTTGATCGTAGTGGAATTGTTGCTGATGACGGTGACACTCATCAAGGGATTTATGATATAGCTTATTTATCGTCAATTCCTAACTTTACAATTAGTGCTCCTTCATGTATAGAAGAAGCAATTAAATTATTAGAATTAGGGTTAACCAAAAAATATGGTCCATTTGTTATCCGTTATCCTAAGTGTTTATTACAAAATTCAAGTTTAGAAAATTTTGAATATGGTACTTGGAACGTAATTAATAAACTTAATAACGTTAATATCATTACATATGGTAGTGATGTATATGATATTTATGCTATGCTTATTAAAGAAGGATTAACTGATAAAATAGGTTTAGTTAACGCTAGATTTATTAATCCATATGATAAAAAATTAATGGACGAAATAATTGATGTTTCTGACAAAATAATTGTTTATGAACAAGTTATTAAAACATCATCATTAGGTAGTAAGATAAAAGAATATTTATTTGACAAAGAATATAATAAAAAATATATGCATTTCGCTTTAGAAGATTCTTATTTAGAAACAGGCAAAGTCGAAGAATTAAAAACAAAACATAAAATAGATTACAAAAAACTATTAGAAGAATTAAAAAAGTAAAGTGGTGATTATATGTTAGCAAGTCTAACAGTTCAGAATTTCGCAATCATTGATAATATCAATATTGACTTTAAAAAAGGTTTAACGGTTTTAACTGGTGAAACTGGAGCTGGTAAATCATTAATTATTGATGCTATTGGATTATTATTTGGTAATCGTGCATCATCAACAATGATCAGAAGTGGCGCATCAAAAGCCATTGTCGAAGGTGTATTTACTGATTGTGGAGAAAAAGTTATGAACATAATTAGTGAATATGGTTTAGATTCATTTGATGATGGAATGATTGTTGTTAAAAGAGAAATTAATGATAATGGAAAAAGTTTAATTAGAATTAATGGTTCAGTCGTAACTTTATCTCAATTATCAGAAGTAGCTTATTATTTAGCTGATATCCATACGCAACTTGATACAAAGAAATTATTTGATGTTAATAACTATGTTAGTTTCATTGATAATCAAGATTCATTAAAAAAACTAGAGCGTTATCAAGAATTACTAAAAGAATATAAAAATGCTTTAAATGAATATCTTGAAAAAAGTCAAAGTATAAAAGATGATTTAGAAAACTTAGATTATCTAAAATATCAATTACAAGAATTAGATAAAGCAGATTTAAAAGATAATGAATTAAATGATATTGAAAATGAAATTACTGAGCTTAATAATTTTGAAAATATTTTTAAATTATTAAAAGACATAAAACAAGCATTTTCGACAAATAATATTGTTAGTGAACTATACAGTATTAAACAAAACTTAAATAAATTAAAAGATTATTCAGATAATTATCAAAAAAGTTTTGAAGAATGTGAAAATTTATATTATGAATTAGAAGCATTAGAAGAAGACTTGTTAAACAAAATTAATAATTTAGAATTTGATGAAGCTAGGTTAGATAAGTTAAATGCTAGATATGCTCATATTAAAGAGTTAATGCGTAAACATCATATGACTTTCGAAGAATTATTAAGTTATCATCTGGATTTAAAACAACGCATTGATGGTTTTGAAAAAAATGATTTAACACTTGAAGATTATCTTAAAAAAGTTAATGTAACTTATAAAGAATTATGTAATGTAACACTTGAGTTAACAAATAGTCGTAAAAAGAATGCAGAAGTGGTTAAAAAGAACATTTTAGAGACTTTAAAACAACTTCACTTAGAGAAAGTTAATTTAGATATTAGATTTAATGAATATCAATTTACGGATGCTTTAAATAATAATATCTTTAAAAATGATGGAGCTGATCTTGTTAATTTCTATATTTCCTTCAATGTCGGAGAACCTTTAAAAGAATTATCAAAAGTTGCCTCTGGTGGGGAAATGTCTAGAGTAATGCTTGCTTTTAAAGTTCATTTACTAAATAATTTAGGTTTATCAACAATTATTTTTGATGAAATTGATACTGGTGTAAGTGGCGTTGTTGCGAGAAGTATGGCTGACAAACTAAAAATTATTAGTAAAGATATTCAAGTTTTATCAATTACCCACTTGCCTATTGTTGCATCAGCCGCTGACAATCATTTATATATTTGTAAAGATGTTAAAGATAATCGTACATTTACAGCGATTAAAGAATTAACATATGATGAAAGAGTAGAAGAAATTGCTAAAATGATTTCGTCACAAGCTAACGATATTACATCACAACGTTTAGCGGAAGATATGATAAAATCATATAAAAAATAATATTTACAAAAAGTGTCTTTAATACCAATTATTAAAGATACTTTTTTTTCATATTACG
Organism: Bacilli bacterium; assembly: GCA_017463365.1. Lineage (GTDB taxonomy): Bacteria > Bacillota_I > Bacilli_A > ML615J-28 > CAG-313 > HGM10611. Next base: position 171 of record JAFTPH010000036.1, on the reverse strand, counting down.
GGAATAATAATAAAGGAATATGTTATTCCAAAAAGCCTACTATAAATAAATCAAGCAATTAGATTATAATTATTTTATAATTACAATTTTATAAATTTATGGTACGCAAAAATGGGCCTTTCACCCTTAAAGTTTATGAAGCTTTAGTAGCTTCAGAAGTTAAAAAATATT
>JAFTPH010000035.1 GCA_017463365.1 Bacilli bacterium | reverse complement strand
TAACAAACGAAAACTATCAAGAATTAGAAAATAGGGTAAATAATATTGAAACGAATCTAATAAATATTAATAATCAAACAGAAGAAAACACTAAACTTATAAAAGGTATTACAAAAATAGTTTATGATAAAGAATATAAAGCAGACAAGATATTTTATAATGGATCTTTCTATGATGCCTATAGTCTTATTCAAGATTTCTTTGAAAAAGCAAATGAAGAAATAATAATTATTGACCGAACAATACTTGATAGATTAGTAGTAAAGAAAAAGAAAGTTAATGTAATTATCTATACAAGTATTAAAACCTCAAGAATACTAGGAAGTGATATAGAAGCCTTTAATAAACAATATGGTTTATTAAAAGTAGAATATACTGATAAAGTACATGATAGATACATTATCATTGATAAAGAAAAGTTATATCATGTAGGTGCATCAATTAAAGATTTAGGAAAAAAGATCTTTTAAATAAGTGAATTAGATTATAATTTAATACCTATATTATTAAAAAATATTTTATGATTATTAATATGCAAGATTAACTTATGCTAGTTAAAAATAAGTATTATTATTGCGGAAAAAAAAGAATCGTGATATAATAAGGTGTACATTACTCAAAGGAGGAAGTTTATGAAAAAATGTTTAAAATTAGTGTGTTCATTATTTATGATTTTTGTATTAGGATTAGTAATGAATGTACAAGCTACTTATAAAGGAGCAACTGAAACTTTCAATGTTTCTGTTGAAAGTACTAGTAATATTAATGCTGGTGGTATTGAATTTACATATGATACTTCAGCTTTAGAAATTCAAAGTGGTGAATGGAAAGGTAATTTTGCTAATGCAGCAATTAAAGACTTCAATGTTGGTACTGGGCAAGGTGTATATTTATTTATGTCACCTGTTACAATTAGTGGAGAAGCATTCACTGTTACATTTAAAATTAAAGATACTGCAGCGGTAGGATCTTATACAATTAATATTAAATTTATTGTGACTGATGCAACAACTGGTGTTAAAGAATATAAATATAGTACTCACACGATTACTGTTGAATGTAATCATAGTTTTACAAAACAAGATACAAGCGATACATATTTAGCAAGTGCAGCTGATTGCCAAAACAAAGCTAAATATTACTATAGTTGTGTAGACTGTGGAACAAAAGGAACTGAAACATTTGAAAGTGGTTCTGCTTTAGGTCACACAGGTGGAACAGCAACATGCACAGAAAAAGCAGTGTGTACAAGATGTAATGAAGCTTATGGTGAAATTTTAGGTCACACAGGTGGTGCAGCAACATGTACTGAAAAAGCAGTATGTACAAGATGTAATGAAGCTTATGGTGAAGTATTAGGTCACACAGGTGGAACAGCAACATGTACAAAGAAAGCAGTATGTACAAGATGTAATAGTGAATACGGAGAATTAAAAGCTCACGATTTCACTAAGAAAGATACTGATAGCAAATATTTAGCAAGTGAAGCAAATTGTACAGATGCCGATAAATACTATTATAGTTGTACTGCATGTGGTGAAAAAGGAACTACAACATTTGAAAATGGTGCAGCTTTAGGTCACACAGGTGGAACAGCAACATGTACAAAGAAAGCAGTATGTACAAGATGTAATAGTGAATATGGTTCAACTCTTCCTCATACATACGATAAAGAAGTAGCTGAATCTAAATATATCAAGACATTTGCTAACTGTCAAAAAGCAGCAACATACTACAAATCATGTGTTTGTGGTGCAAAAGGAACTGAAACATTTACAAGTGGTTCTTTAGGATCACATGATTATTCAAGTAAATGGTATAGTGATAAAGATTCTCACTGGCATGAATGTATGTATTGTACATCAACTTCAGGAAATGCTAAACACAACCCAGGTGCTGAAGCAACTGAAACTACTCCTCAAACATGTAAAGATTGTGGTTATGTAATTAAAGCTGCTTTAGGTCATACTCATAAATATGAAACTAAGTATAGTCATGATGAAACAGATCACTGGTATGAATGTAGTTGTGGAGATAAGAAAGATTCTGCTAAACATACATTCGATAATGAATGTGATCCAACATGTGATACTTGTGGATATACAAGAGATGTCGCTCATGATCATAGTGGAAATTGGCAAAATGATGCAAGTGGTCACTGGCATACATGTAGTAAATGTGGTGAAAAGAGTGAAGTAGAAACTCACGTTCCAGGTGCAGCAGCAACTGAAACTACTGATCAAACATGTACAGTATGTGGTTATGTTATTGAAAAAGCTTTAGGTCATACTCATGCATATACTGAAAAACATGATGAAAATAATCACTGGGAAGAATGTACTTGTGGTGAAAAACAAAATGTTGAAACTCACAAATATGATGAAGGTGTAGTAACTAAAGAACCAACAGTAGATGCTGAAGGTGAAAAGAAATACACTTGTGAATGTGGTTATGAAAAATTAGAAACATTACCTAAACTTGAAGATAATAAAGAAAAAGGATGTAAGAAAGATTTAAGTGCTCTAGTTGTTGGTGTTATTTCATTAGCAGTTGTAGGAGTATTATTAAAGAAAAAAGAAAATTAGTATTTGTTAGACTCTAATTGAAAAATTAGAGTCTTTTTTTCTATATGTAAATAAATTGTCAAATGAGCATAAATGTGATAAAATAAGAATATAGTAAGAAAAGGAGGAAAATTATGAAACAGTTTCTAGCAAAGATTAAAGAATCACTTGTATCAGTATTACCAGTTACCTTAATCGTTATATTGTTGAATTTAACTCCTTTAGTAAATTTCTCGGTTAAGGAAATAGTTGTTTTTTCTGTTTCAGCCTTACTTTTAATCCTAGGTATTGGATTGTTTAATTTAGGTGCAGATATGGCAATGACACCGATGGGAAAATACGTAGGGAGTGGACTTACAAAAAGTAAGAAAGTGTTTATTTTAATTATTGCTTGTTTCCTAATGGGATTATTAATTACCATTGCTGAACCAGATTTAACAGTTTTAGCGGGACAAGTAAAAGATGTTATTAATCCAACTGTTTTAACAATGTCAGTTGGTATTGGAGTAGGAATATTCTTAGTAATCGCAACACTAAAGATTATTTTTAAGATTCAATTATCATCAATCTTAATGTTCTTTTATTTAGCATTATTTGCTTTAACGTCAATTTTAATAATTTCAGGGAATGGTGAATTATTAGCCCTAGCATTTGATTCTGGTGGGGTTACAACAGGACCAATTACTGTACCATTTATTATGGCCTTGGGGGTTGGGATTGCGACAACAATCGGTGGACGACATGCTAGTGAAAATAGCTTTGGTTTAATCGCTCTTTGCTCAATTGGACCAATTTTAGCAGTTACATTATTAGGTGTCTCAATTGAAGGAGATCTTAATTATAAAGTTCCAAGTTATGAAATCGCAGATAATGTTTTACTATCTGTTGGTACTACATTATGGAGTGTTACAAAAGAAGTAACTTTAGCTTTAGGATTAGTAGTTGCGGTATTCTTTGTTATTAATTTTATTTTCTTAAAATTACCAAAAAAGAGAATTAAACAAATCTTAGTAGGAATTATTTTTACATATCTTGGTTTAATCATCTTCTTAACAGCTGTTAATGTTGGATTTATGCCAATTGGATATAAAATGGGTATAGAACTTGCTAATAGTAGTGATATATTGCTTGTGGTAATGGGATTTATTTTAGGGTTAGTGGTAGTGCTTGCTGAACCAGCTGTTCATGTATTAAATAAACAAGTTGAAGAAATTACTGACGGAAATGTATCTAAAAAATCAATGCTAATTGCGTTATCTGTTGGGGTTGGAATTTCAATCTGTTTGTCAATGATCAGAATTATCTTTGATTTCTCAATACTATATTACTTAATTCCGGGATATTTATTATCACTTGGACTTTCATTCTTTGTTCCCAAGATGTATACAGCGATTGCCTTTGATTCAGGGGGAGTTGCTAGTGGACCGCTAACATCAACCTTTATTTTACCACTCTCAGTTGGTGCTTGTATGGCGCTATATCCTGATGGAAGTAAAATTTTAACAGACGCCTTTGGAATTGTAGCGATGGTTGCGATGACGCCACTTATCACTATTCAATTATTAGGTTTTAGAGCAATTGTCACAAAACATGTTAAAGAACGTATTGCAATGCATCGTATTTTAACTGAAAATGATGATCAAATCATTGAATTTATTTAGGAGGCAAGTATGCAAAAAAATATTGTAAATAAAACCCCTAGAATAAAAAAAACTAAAAATGCTAGTATTAAAAAGTTGAAACTTTTAATTACAATTGTTAACCGTAGTAAAGCTTTATATTTTTCAGATTTACTTGAACAATTTGAAATTAACATGCAAACAATTGTTTATGGTCATGGTACCGCAAACTCTGAAATGCTTAGTTATTTAGGTCTTGCAGAAAGCGATAAAGCAGTAATTGTTTCGTGTATAAGAGAAGACCAAGTTAAAAAAGCTCAAGAAATTTTAAGTGAAAAATTTGAAAAGATTAAGGAAGGAAAAGGAGTAGCATTTACTATTCCGCTAAAAAGTATAATTGGGGTATCAATATACCAATTCTTAAGTAACAATCGTACTATGAAAAAGGAGGATAAGAATAATGAATAATTTTGAAGTAATTCTTTGTATCGTTAATGATGGCTTTTCTGATATGGTTATGGATGCAGCCAAAAAGTTTGGTGCAAAAGGTGGAACAGTTATTCATGGACGTGGTACAGCTTCAAAAGAAGCTGAAAAGTTCTTTAACATAACAATTCAACCAGAAAAAGAAATTGTTATGATTCTTGTCGCATCTAAAATTAAAGATAACATCTTAAAAGGATTATATGATGCTATTGGAATGGATACTAATGCTCAGGGTATCGCATTCTCATTACCAGTTGAAGATGTTATTGGAATTCCTACGAATTAAGAAAAAACTCTACATTTGTGTCTACTTTTTCTTGACTATTTCACAAATGTAGAGTTTTTAATTTTATAAAAAAAGAAAAAACAGTTAATAAAAAAATATATAATAACATTTTACTTTATATTTTAGGCATTTTGTGGTAAAATATACAATAGGATATTAGTTTTTACTTTATAGGAGAGGAAAACCAGTATGAAGAGAAAAGATTATATACTTACAATATTTTTGTTTATTATAACAGTTGGTTGTGGAATAACAGCTTTTGTTTTGAATGGAACTGAAGCTTCAAATAAAGCCTTATGGGTAACTATTTTATTTGGTCTTACTGTTGCGGGTGTGACAACATTAATAAACATTTTAATTCGCTTTAAACAAATGCGTAAAGAGAATTTCTTGGAAAATCGTCTTAATATGTGGAATACGATTTCTTATCGTGTTAAAAAAGCAGGAGAAACAGCTTTTAATGAATTACCAATTGGGATTTTAGTTTTAAACAATAATTATGAAGTGGTATGGAGTAATAATTTTGCGAAAAACTTATTCATGAGCCAACTTGAAAGAATGAATCTTTCAAATATTCATGAAGGTTTATATAAAAACTTAAAAAAAGAAATTACTGATTTTAGTGTTCAAATATATGGTAAATCATATCAAATTCGCTATGTAGCTGAAAATAAAATTGTTTACTTAACAGACATTACTAGCGAGTTAGAACTTGAAAAAAGATATGTTGCTAGAACTACTGCATTAGGATATATAAATATCGATAATTTAGAAGAAGCTTTATCAGATTTTGACGTTCAAGAAAGAGCCGAATATATGTGGAAAATTATCGGGGTTATTGCGAAATGGGCTGATAGTTTTGGGGCATATGCCAGAGCATATAGTGATAAAAACTATATTATTATCATGGATTATGCACAACTAAAACAAATGATGAAAAAAGACTTCTCAATTCTAGATGAAATTAAAACAATCATTAAAGTTAATAGTGCCGCACGTATTAGTTTAAGTATTGGGATTGCATGTATCGATGAAGGTATTAGTGAACTTGCAGAACACGCTAATGAACAACTTGAAATGGCAGAAAATCGTGGGGGAGACCAAGTAGTAGTTCGAATTGATGATAACATTAGTTATTATGGAGCTAAAACAGATGCAGTACCTAAAGAATCAAAAGTAGAGGTAAGAATCAAAAGTGAAGAATTACAAGCGGTTATTAAAAAATATGATCGCGTACTTGTAATTGGACACAAAACTCTAGATGCTGATGCTTTTGGGGCAACCTTTGGGATTTATAAAGTTGCGAAATTAATGGATAAAGAATCGTATATGATTTTTGATCCAAAAAGTATTGACTTAACAGTAGAAAGAATATATGATTCTATCATGCGTGATTATGTTGGATTAATGGATGATTTTATTACTCCAGCTCAAGCATTACATTTATTAGATGATAGAACATTATTAATGATTGTTGACTGTCAAAGTGAGTATTTAATTGTTGAACCAAAATTAGTTAAGAAGGCTCGCCATATTGGAATTATTGACCATCATCGTCAAGGTGAGGGTTCAATAACTAATCCAGAATTCTATTATTCATCAACATCGGCTTCATCAAGTGTTGAGTTAATTGTTGAATTGTTAGAGTTCTTTGAAAAAGAATTAACATTTGATGCATTAGAAGCTACGTGGATGCTTCTTGGTATTATCGTTGATACTAATAACTTTATTTATCGTACAAGTTCTAAAACATTTGAAGTTGCTTCGATGCTTAAGAAATACGGTGCGGATATGACAATTGTTAAGAAGTATCTAAAAGAAGATATCACAGAAAAACATACCAGAAATGAATTTATCACTAATGTTGAGTTTTATAAAGACCAAGTTGGAATTGCGGTTGGTCGAAGTGATGTTATATACGAAAGAGCAACACTAGCTAAAATTTCTGATGAAATTATCTCTATTAATAGTTTAGATGTTGGAATTACAGTAGGATTAATTTCGGAAGATACAATAGGTATTAGTGCTAGAAGTTTAGGGGCAATTAATGTTCAAATCTTAATGGAACGTTTAGGTGGGGGAGGACATTTAAATAATGCTGCTACCCAAATTAAAAACAAAACTATTGACGAAGTAGTAGAAGATATTAAATCACTTGTTGATGAATATCTTGGAAAGGAAGAAAGTATGAAAGTTATTTTAACAAAAGAAGTTAAGGGACGTGGAAAGCGCGGAGATATAATTGAATTACAACCTGGATTTGCTAATCACTTAATTAGAAGTGGGCAAGCAATTACAGCATCTCCTGAAAATATGAAAAAACATGAAGAAGAAAAACAACAAGCCGCGATTGCTGCAGAAAAACATTTACAAGAAATGAAAGAGTTAAAGAAATTGGTTGATAGTCAAACAATAAAAGTATATGTTAAAGTTGGAGCTGAAGGTAAACTATTTGGTAGTGTAAGTATGAAACAAGTAGTTGATGCCTTCGAAAAAGAAACAGGGGTGGCTTTAGACAAACGTAAAATCAACTATGAAGATAACATCACTAGTTTAGGTACTTATGATATCCCTATTCAACTTCATAAAGAGGTTGTTGCAAACATTAAATTATTTGTTATTGAGAAAGAGTAGTTTATGCCAAAAATTGAAAATCCAAATAAACGTGTAGTGCCATATAATACTGAGGCAGAAATGTATGTCTTAGGTAGTATTATTATCGATAATAAAATTATGCACTCTGTTAGTGGAAAACTTGTTGATAGTGACTTTTATGATGAGAAGAATGTGGTAATATATCGTGCTATTTCTTCATTATATAATCATGATCAAGCAATTGAACCACTTAGTATCATTGATGAATTAAAACGCCAAAAAGCTGAAACATCAGATGAAACTAAAGAATACATTTTAGAACTTGTTGATAATGTACCATCGACATCGTCAGTTAATTTATATGTAGAATTAGTAAAAGAAAAAGCAGTTGAAAGAGAACTCTTAAATAATATGAAAGAGATCTCAGATGACATTTTAGTGGGTAATTTAGACTTTAATGGCATTTTAGATAAAGCAGAGGATAAAATTAACGCTATTGTTAAAAAACGTCGTACTTCAGAACTTTTAACAATGAGTAGAGCGGTTGATCAAGTATATGAAAATATTCGTTCATATTCGGCTGATAAGAGTGATATTAGAGGAATTCCTTCAGGATTTAAACGTTTAGATAAAGCAACGCTTGGATTTCAAAAAGGTAACCTTGTAATTCTAGCTGCTCGTCCATCAGTAGGGAAATCTGCTTTTGCTTTAAACATTGCGCTTAACGCATGTAAGAAAAACCCTAATTTAAATATTGCTTTTTTCTCTTTAGAAATGACTATTGAACAATTATTAATTCGTTTATTTAGTTATGAAGCTAAAGTAAGTATGCGTAATATCTTAAATGGTAATTTAGAACCAAAAGAAATGGTTTTACTTGGACATGCATGTAAAACATTAAAAATGCATAATATTTATTTTGATGAATCAAATTCATCAGACATTTATGATATTCGTTCTAAATGTCGTCAATTAAAACAATCAAATGGTTTAGATATGATAATTATTGACTATCTACAACTTATTAGTGCATCTAGTCAAGGTGGTCGTAATCGTCAAGAGGAAGTTGCGAAAATCTCACGTGAATTAAAAATCTTAGCTAAAGAACTTGAAGTTCCAGTAATTGCGTTATCACAATTATCACGTAAATCTGACGAACGTGAAGATAAAAAACCGGTTCTTTCTGACCTTCGTGAATCAGGGGGAATTGAACAAGATGCCGATATCGTTATGTTTTTATATCGTAACGAATCTAAAAAGGATAAAGATGAATATAAAGAGGAAATTGTTACAGTTGAACAAGAAGTTGATGAGTCAAGCGAAAAGACTGTTGAACTTACGATTGCGAAAAACCGTCAAGGAGCTCTTCGTGATATCACTTACAACTTTGCGGGAGAAATTTGTACTTTCCAAGAATCTAAATTTATTATCCAAAAAAATAAGAAAGAAAAAACTAATTAATGAGGCTTTATAATGAAAGATAGACTAGAAGTTATTAATCAGCGATATGAACAAATTTCAAAAGATTTGTTAGATATCAATATTGTTAGTGATATTAAAAAAATGACTGCCTTATCTAAAGAACAACGCTCTTTAGAAAAAACAGTTGAAAAATATCATGCGTTACTTGCTTGTGAAAAAAACATTAGCGAGTTAAAAGAATTAGTTCATGATTCTGATCCAGACATTCGTGAAATGGCTGAAATGGAACTATCAGAAGCACAAGAATTATTAAGTACATTAACAGATGAAATTAAAATTTTACTTATCCCTAAAGACCCTAATGATGAAAAGAACGTTGTTATGGAAATTAGAGGAGCAGCGGGAGGAGATGAAGCAAATATCTTTGCTGGAGACCTATACCGTATGTATATTAAGTATGCTGAAACTAAGGGATGGAAAGTAGAAATTATGGATTCTGAAGTTTGTGAAGCTGGAGGATTCTCTCAAATCAGTTTAATGATTTCTGGGGATTCAGTTTACTCATATTTAAAATATGAATCTGGTTCTCACCGTGTTCAACGTGTTCCAGCAACTGAATCACAAGGGCGTATTCATACATCAACTGCGACTGTTTTAGTAATGCCTGAGGCTGAAGACTTAGAAGTAGAACTTGATATGAATGATGTTAGAATTGATATTTTCTGTTCATCAGGTCCAGGTGGACAAAGTGTAAATACAACTAAATCAGCAGTTCGTGTAACACATATGCCAACAGGAATTGTGGTTTCTTGTCAAGATGGTAAGAGCCAACATGAAAACAAAGCTAATGCGTTAAAAGTATTAAAAACTCGTTTATATGACTTCATGCTTCAACAAAAAGAAGAAGCTGAAGGAGCTGAACGTTTGTCAAAAATTGGACGTGGAGACCGTAGTGAAAAAATCAGAACTTACAACTATCCACAAAACCGTGTAACTGATCACCGTATTGGATTTACTGTTCAACAACTAGATCGTATTATGGAAGGACGCATTGATTCTGTAATTGATGCTTTAATTGAATTCGAACAAAAACGTGCATTATCAGTTTCAGAAGAATAATTTAATCTAAAAAATTAATAGAGACATTTCTTATAGAAAATGTCTCTATTTTAAAATAGGACTAAATAATAATTAGTTGGAAAAGGGGGCAAAAATATTATAATATTAGTTGGAAAAAGGGGCAAAAATATTATAATATTAGTTGGAAAAGGGGACAAAAATATTATAATATTAGTTGGAAAAGGGGACAAAATATATTATAATATACTTGGAGGATGAAATTATGTTATTTAGAAAGAAACAAAAAGATTTAATTGAATGGATACATAATGATGAAAATGCTTTATTAATAACAGGTGCTAGACAGGTTGGTAAAACATATTTAATTAGAGAGACATTGCAGAATGAAAATATTGAATTCCTAGAAATAAATTTAATAGAAAATCCTAAATATGCAAGTATGTTTGAGACAACTTTAAAAAAAGATATAAAGACATTTGTTGAGCAACTTTCTGTTATTGCTAATAAACCGCTTGCTAAAAAAGAAACAATTATATTTATTGATGAAGTTCAAGAATGTAAGGAATTAATAACCTCAATAAAATTTTTAGTTGAAGAAGGTAGTTATAAATACATATTTAGTGGATCTTTATTAGGAGTGGAGTTAACAAATTTACGATCTGCTCCTGTTGGATATTTAAGAGTAATAGAAATGTTTCCATTAGATTTAGAAGAGTTTTTGATAGCTAATGGATTACATAATACATTTATAGAACAATTAAAAAATAATTTTTTACAAAAAACAATAGTAAATGAAGTATTACATGAAAAAATAATGGATGCTTTTTACAAGTATTTAATTGTTGGAGGAATGCCTAAAGCCGTATCGACTTATATAGCAACTAATGATTTGATATCTACATCGTTAGTACATAGGGATATCATTAATTTGTATATAAAAGATTTTACAAAATATGAAGAGAATAAAACATTAAAACTCAAATTAATAAAAACATATAATTTAATACCTGCTGAGTTAAATGAACAAAATAAAAGATTTATTTTTAAGAATTTAGATGATACTATGAAATTTGATAGATATGAAAATAGTTTTAATTGGCTAAGTTCTGCTGGAGTTGCTTTACCTATATATAATGTGGTTGAACCTAAAATACCTCTTGAATTAAATAAAAAGGCTAACTTGTTTAAAATGTTTTTATCTGATGTAGGAATGCTTACTACTTTTTATGGTCGATCAACAATCTTGAAATTACTACAAAGAGATAAAGATATAAATTATGGAGCCGTGTTTGAAAATTTCATCGCTCAAGAATTAATTGCTCATGGATATAAAGGATATTATTATAATAGTAAAAAATATGGTGAATTAGATTTCGTTATAGAACATTTAGGTGAAATATTACCAATAGAAGTAAAAAGTGGCAAAAACTATAAAATTCATTCTGCTTTAAATAATGTGATAGATTTACCAAATTATAATATTAATCAATCTATTGTTTTTTCTAATTATAACGTTGAAATTAAAAACAAGATTATATACTTTCCAATTTATATGATAATGTTTATAAATGAGGATCTATTAGAATTACCCAAAATAGATCCAATTGATTTTAGTGATTTAAAATAAATATCTAAATAAAAATTGGATATTTCTTCCTGTCAACGTTTTTTGAAATTTACAAAAAAAATTAAAATTATAAGCTTGACAAAATTGTAAAAATCATAAGACATTAATCGTACAAATAAGAGTAATTATTTTGATCTTGAGAACGATAATGTTTTAGATAGTTTAAAAAG
>JAFTPH010000024.1 GCA_017463365.1 Bacilli bacterium | reverse complement strand
TGTACTAATACAGAAACAAATCCACAGTACGATTAAATTATAACATAATTTATTATGTTTATATAAAATTTAAAGAAAGGATTATAATATAAACTTATAAACTATATTATACGTTTATATTATACAAGAAAAATATGAGAATTAATAAAATTAAAGGAACAATAGACTTTTTTGGTTATGAAGTTGAAAAATATCGTTATATTGAAAAAGTATGTGTTGATATAGCTAAAAAGTTTGGATATTCAGAAGTAATTACGCCAATCTTTGAAGCAACAGATGTTTTTGTTAGATCTGTTGGTGAAAGTAGCGATATTGTTAATAAAGAAATGTATACTTTTACAGATCGTGGAAACCGTAGTTTAACTCTTCGTCCTGAAGGTACAGCACCGATGATGAGAATGTTTGTGGAAAACAAACTATATGTTAATCCAGGTCTTGCTAAATATTATTATTTTGGACCAATCTTTAGATATGAACGTCCTCAAAAAGGTCGTTATCACCAATTTACACAATTCGGGGTTGAAACATATGGCTTAGAAAATCCATTGCTTGATGCTGATGTTATTAATCTTGCATGCAAGATTATGAATGCCTTAGGGATTGAAAATGTTAAAGTGTGTTTAAATACTTTAGGTAGTAAAGAAGCAAGAAATGCTTATGTACCAGCCTTAAAAGAATACTTTGCACCACACTTAGAAGAAATGTGTGCTGATTGTAAAGTTCGATTTGAAAAAAATCCACTTAGAATGTTAGATTGTAAAGCTGATGCGAATACTGAAATCATGAATAATGTTCCAAAAATTAGCGATTATTTAACAGAAGAAGATAAAGCGTACTTTGAAGAGTTAAAAAATGCTTTAGATATTTTAGGAATTAAATATGAAGTAAGTGATAAACTTGTAAGAGGACTTGACTATTATTCAAATGATGTATTTGAATTAATTTACGATAATCCAGATTCTGCCATTAACGGTTTAACATTATGTGCTGGTGGACGTTATAATGATATGGGACGCGATTTTGATGGACCAGATGTAAAAGCAGTAGGTTTTGCTTTTGGGGTTGAAAGAATGATGATGGCTTTAGATGAATTAGGAATTAAAGTTCCTGATAGTTCTAAAGACAAAGTTACAGTTATTACTTTAGGTAAGCCAGTTAAAAAGGTTGGATTAAAACTTGTTGATTATTTACGTAGTAATGGAATTCCAGCAGAGATTGATTATCAAAGTGATAATTTAAAACCACAATTTAAGCTTGCGGAAAGAATTAAAGCTCGCTACATTATCATTATTGGAGAAGATGAAGTGGCTAGCAATATGATGACTATTAAAGATACTTGGAAACAAGTAGAAGTAAAAATTAAAGTTAATGAATTAAATGAATATTTTGAAATAGAAGGAGCAAATAAATATGCGTACTAGAACAAATGGTGAATTAAGACTTGAAAATATTGGAGAAGTAGTTACTTTAACTGGATGGGTTAGTAAAAAACGTGACTTAGGAGGAGTTGTTTTTATTGACCTCCGTGACCGTTATGGTATCACTCAATTAATTGTTAATCCTGATAATAAAAATTATGATAAAGCGGTTGATGTAAAAAATGAATATGTTTTAAAAGTTACTGGAAAAGTTGTAGAACGTTCTAGTAAAAATAAAAATATCCCAACTGGGGACATCGAAGTAGAAGTTGAAGAACTTGTTGTATTAAATGTTGCCGAACTTCCACCATTCTTAATTCAAGATCAAACTGATGCTTTAGAAGAAACAAGAATGCGTTACCGTTATTTAGACTTACGTCGTCCTCAAATGCAAAATAACATGTTATTACGTCATAAAACATGTATTGCGATTAGAAATTATTTAGATAAATTAAACTTTGTGGAAATTGAAACACCATTCTTAGGTAAATCTACACCAGAAGGAGCTCGTGACTTCTTAGTACCATCACGTGTACACCCAGAATCATTCTATGCTTTACCACAATCACCTCAAATTTATAAACAATTATTAATGGTTGGGGGAATGGACCGTTATTTCCAAATCGCAAGATGTTTCCGTGATGAAGATTTACGTGCTGACCGTCAATTAGAATTTACACAAGTTGACTTAGAAATGAGTTTTGTTGATGAAGAAAATATCTACGAAGTAGTAGAAGGTTTATTAAAAGCTGTATGGAAAGAAACATTAGATATGGATATCCAAACTCCATTTGTTCGTATGCCTTATGCGGTTGCGATGGACAAATATGGAAGTGATAAACCTGATACTCGTTTTGAAATGCTACTTGAAAATATTAGTGATTGGGCAACAAAATTAGGACTTGGTTTCTTTAATGATGCGGTTAATAATGGTGGAGCTGTAAAAGCAATTATTGCTAAAGATGCAGCAAGCAAATATTCACGTAAGGAAATTGATCGTTTAACATTACTTGCTAAAAAATACCACGCTGGTGGACTTGCATGGTTAAAATATGAAAATAATGCCTTTACTGGAAGTGTTGCTAAATTCGTAACTGAAGAATTAGGAAAAGAATTAGTTGAAACTTTAGGTCTTGCTAATAATGATTTAGTTTTAATTGTTGCTGATAAATTAGAAAATTGTAACTCATCTTTAGGAGCATTAAGAACAGCTCTTGCTTCTGAACTTGGTCTAATTGATAAAGATAAATTTAATTTCTTATGGGTTGTTGACTGGCCATTATTTGAATATTCAGAAGAAGAAGGACGCTATGTTGCGGCTCACCATCCATTTACATCACCTAAAGATGGTCATGAAGAATTTATGGTTGCTGAACCTGCTAAAGCAATGGCTAAAGCGTACGATATCGTATTAAATGGTTATGAACTTGGTGGAGGAAGTATTCGTATCCATGACCAAGAAATTCAAGCAAAAATGTTTGAAGCAATTGGTTTAGATAAAGAAGAAGTTGAATTAAAATTCTCATACTTTATCAATGCCTTAAAATATGGTACACCTCCTCATGGTGGACTTGCTTTAGGTCTTGACCGTGTAGTTATGTTATTAACAAAAAATAACAACTTACGTGAAGTTATTGCTTTCCCTAAAGCTGCTAGTGCAAAATGCTTAATGAGCGAAGCGCCAACACCAGTTACAGAAAAACAATTAGCTGAATTAAAAATTAAGACTGTAAAATAGTATGATTATTAAAACAATTATTATTTTGGGAATTGTGATTATCTTGTTTATTGGAACATATATTTTAAATAAAAGAGTTCCTAAACCAGATGGCTGTGAAATATCAGAAAAATGTGAAACATGTGGTATGACTAATTGTTTCGTGAAAAAGAAAATATCTGAAGGAGAACAAAATGAAGGACACTAATTATATCAGTTGGGATGAATATTTTATGGGTGTTGCGGTACTATCTAGTATGCGTAGTAAAGACCCTAATACAAAGGTTGGAGCATGTATTGTAAATACTTCAAAACGTATTATTGGGATTGGGTATAATGGATTTCCTTATGGATGCAGCGATGATGATTTTCCATGGGAAAGAAAGGGAGATTTCTTAGATTGTAAATACCCTTATGTAGTTCACGCTGAACCAAATGCCATTTTAAATTCAACTGCTTCATTAGAAAATGCGACATTATATGTAACTTTATTCCCTTGTCATGAATGTGCAAAATTAATTATTCAATCAGGGATTAGAGAAATTGTTTACGCAAATGATAAATATGATGGAACAGACTCTGATTTAGCTAGTAAGAGAATGCTAGATGCAGCAGGCGTAAAATATCGTAAAATAAAAGAAGTGGAGTTGACTCTTAATTAATGAAAAAACTTTTGAAAAGAAATTGGTTATTGATTGTATTGCTATCAATACCATACCTATTCATTGTTTTAACTAGTATTATAAGGGTAGATTATGACTTTATTTCTCCAGGTGGATTAAATAAAGTTAATAGTGTGATTAATATAGATGGTAGTAGTGAAGAAAACGGATCATTTAATACAGTATCGGTTTATTCATTAGAAAGGATTCCTTTACTTACTTATTTAATCGCCAAAACAGATGATATAATTAGTCTTGATGAATCAAGTGATTATATTCAAATGGATTATTCAGAAATGTATTCTTCTGGAACAATTCAAAAAAATGTAAGTATTAATAATGCGATTATTGTTGCTTATAAAACTGCAGGGAAACATATTAGTACTAATTACCATGGTTTAATTGTTCATACTGTATTTAAAGATATTTCTTATGATGTAAAAATCGGGGATATAATTACAAAGTATAATAATCAATACATTTCAAATGAAAAAGAGTTTAGTAATCAAATAATTAGCGATGTTCGTTCAAAGAAAGATATCCAACTTACTGTTCTAAGAAATGGTGAAGAATTTGAGGTTGATTATGAACCTATTTGGGTAGATGATACCAAAACAAGTTTTTATGTGGGATTATCGTATTATGATTACTATACAATTAATAAAGAAGAAACTGAACCATCATTTACTATTAATAAAGCTAATACATTAGGTCCAAGTGGTGGTTTAATGCAGGCGCTGTCTGTATATAATGCGATTACCGAAAATGATATTACGAACGGATTAAAGATTGCTGGAACTGGTACGATTGATGTTGATGGCAATGTTGGTATTATTGGGGGAATATATCAAAAAGTCTTTACCGCATATTTCAGTAATGCTGATGTATTCTTTGTTCCGGTATCGTATGATGAAAATGGACAAATTATTGATGTAGAGGGAAATAACTATCATGAAGCTAAAAAAGCTTATGAATTATTAGGCTCACCTAAAGATATGGCGTTTGTTCCAGTAGCTACTCTAGAAGAAGCGGTTAAATATCTAGAAAGTATTGCGTAGGTGATAAGATGAAATTATTAGATTTATATAAAAAAGGTAAAACAGAGTATAATAAGTTAACTACTTTAGAAATACCTAAAAAAATTTCTTTAAAATCATCAATTTTTTCCCTTATCTTTATGATTATAATTTGTATTCCATTTATTTTACTGATTGCTTCATTCCTTACCTTATTTTCACCGGTAAGAGTGATGTTTTGGATAACTTTGGTTTTAGTGTATATATTTTTAGCTATATCATATGCTAGCTCAGCAGCTTTTAATGTAACACTTTTAAAAAATTATATAGAAACTGAAGAAATTAAACAAATTGATACTAAAGCAATTTTTGTTAATGAATTATTAAATCCCTTAATTTTAATTGCTAGTATCGTGATAAATTTTACAATTTGTTATTATGTTATGTAGAAAGGAGGACATATGGCTTTAATTATTAGTATTATTTCGGTAGTGGTTTTAATTGGAATTGACCAATTTACCAAGTTTTTAGCAGAAACTTATCTTTTAGGAAATGAAAGTATTGTTTTGATTGATCATGTTATTGAATTTACTTTTAGTTATAATACGGGAGCTGCTTTCAGTATTTTCGAGAATTTCCCATATTTTCCTCTACTTATTAGTATTGTTGGGGTACTTGGAATTCCTTATTTCTTTAAAGATGCATCTTTTAAAAGAAGACCTTTATATACTATATCATTAATATTGGTATATGCAGGAACATGGGGGAATTTTATTGATCGTTTATTAATGGTTTTAGGACTTAAAAAAGGGGTAGTAGATTTTATTAATTTCTTATTTATGGATTTCGCGGTATTCAACTTTGCGGATATATGCTTAACTGTAGGTATGATATTATTATGTGTTTATGTTTTCTTTTTTGAACAAAAAGACCCATTAGTATTATTTAAAAAGAAAGCAAAAGGAGAAACTTTAGATGCAAATGGAAATTAAATTTTCAGGAACTAGTGAAAGAATTGATAAGTATCTAGCAAACGCTATCGAAGAAGTAACAAGAAGTGAGTTAAAGAATTATTTTACTGATGGTTTAATTAGTGTTAATGGTAAATTAGTAAAGCCAAGTTATACATTAAATGAAGGCGATTTAATTGTTATTGAACCGCGTGAGGTTGTAAGCTTAGATATTGAAAAAGAAGATATCCCATTAGATGTTGTTTATGAAGATTCAGATGTAATCGTAGTTAATAAACCTAGCGGAATGGTTGTTCATCCAGCATTTGGACATTATCAAGGAACCCTTGTTAATGCGTTAATGCATCATTGTGATGATTTATCGGGGATTAATGGGGTTATTAGAGCCGGTATTGTTCACCGTATTGACAAAGATACATCAGGACTACTTGTTGCTTGTAAAAATGATTTAGCTCATAAATCATTAAGTAAACAATTAAAAGATAAAACAACAACAAGAAAGTATATAGCCATTGTTTGTGGCCAAATTCCTCATAATTTAGGTAAAATTAATGCCCCAATTGGTCGAGATGAAAACAATCGTCAAAAGATGGCCGTCATTAGCGGTGGTAAACCAGCCGTAACGCATTTTAAAGTTTTAGAAAGATTTAAAAAATATACTCTTGTTGAATGTACTTTAGAAACAGGACGTACTCATCAAATTAGGGTTCATATGTCATATATTGGTTATCCTGTCCTTGGTGACCCATTATATGGGCCAAGAAAAGTATATGGCAACACAGGACAGTTTTTACATGCGAAAACATTAGGTTTTGTACATCCTAGAACAAATGAATACATTGAGTTTTCTAAAGATGCTCCAGATGTTTTCTATGAAACAATCGAAGAAATTAAAAAAGGTTTTTTAGATAAATAAAAAATAGTTCACTTCAAATGAAGTGAACTATTTCATATCTCTAACCTTTATATTATTATCTTTAATGTATTTTTTAATTTTTTCGGTATTAGCGAATTTTAGTTTTGCTACGGTATTTAAAATATTAAAACCATATGATTTAACAAGACCGATTGCTTGGCGATCAACACTAGCTGATGCTCCTTTTAGAAGATTAACTTGAACTTCTTTGGATAATTCTTTCATAGCTTTTAAGAAGGCTGCTCTAGCAAGAATAGAAGCTGCAGCGATACTGATATGAACTTTTTCTCCTTTAGGAACTAAAATAACAGAATCGTTAACATCAGGAGTCTTTTTAAGATATTCTAGATACTTTTCTTTCGGTGTAAATTCGTCAATTAAAATCGCGTCATACTTTACATTTTCGAGTTTTTTTAGTATACTATTTATAGCTTTATTGTGTAAAGAAGCTTTAATAAAATTTAAATTATCGCTATTTGATTTGTGTAATTCATTGAATTTAGCTGGAGATAAAACTAAAATAGAATAGGTTATGATATTGCGTAATTTTAAAGCAATATCGATAATCGCATCATCTAATAAAAGTTTTGAATCTTTGACTCCTAGCTTTTTAAGTTCAGTTATTTGATCGCTACGGACAAAGGCACTACAAACAACAATTGGTCCAAAATAGTCGCCAGTTCCAACTTCATCACAACCTATAGCAGTTAAATTTTCATAAGCTGAATAATCAGGGAGTTCACTTTTGATATGAGTTAATGCGAACTTATCGGCCCAGATATTATATTCTGCGGTATCTTCAAGTCCTTGGAAAAGGACAGTGTTAGTT
Organism: Bacilli bacterium; assembly: GCA_017463365.1. Lineage (GTDB taxonomy): Bacteria > Bacillota_I > Bacilli_A > ML615J-28 > CAG-313 > HGM10611. The sequence goes on along the minus strand of JAFTPH010000024.1, from coordinate 4,991 downwards.
GCATAAAATGTTACAACAGCTTTATCAAGTTTTGCTTTTGCGATTGTATGGGGATTATCATTATAGATGAGGTACCCACTATAGTAATCAAGCATTTGTTGTAATTCTTCTTTGGAAACTTTAATAGTATGACTCATAATAACTTACCTCCCAACTTAATTATATCACAAAAAATGCCAAATTGAGGTGTAAAATGAATAATTTTTTAAAAAAATTAGAATTAGACTTAATCTTAGAAGAACTTTCTGAATATGGGATTATGCCGATAACAAAAGAGAAAATCTTAAGAATCAATCCAATGAATGATTTAAAAAAGATTAAAACTTTGTTATTAGAAACTAATGAAGCCTTATCAATTATTGAAAGACTTGGTAGAGCCCCGATTAATATTGTTTCGGATTATGTTAATATCATTAAGGTTGCAACAAAGGGGGGTAAACTTGATGGTTTAGAACTTTATGAAACATTTAAATTATATCTAACTATTCGAGAAAACAATCAACATCTTGATTTTTTAGAAAAAGAAAATATAGATTGTATGTATTATAAAAGTTATGTTGAAAAGTTATATATTGATGAGTATTTAGAAAGTAAAATCAAAAAATCTATCGATGAAGATGGATATGTTTTAGATGAGGCGAGTCCTGCTTTAAAAAGTATTCGTCAAAGACTTCGTTCAATGGAGAGTCGTATTAAAGCTAAACTTCAAGAGATTGTTTCAAAAGATGCATCAAAGCTTTCTCAACAAACAATATCGATTCGTAATGACCGATATGTTATTCCTGTTAGAGCAGAATATAAAAATGTTATTAAAGGAACTATTCAAGACGTTTCAGCCTCAAATCAAACTTTCTATATTGAACCGCTTGTTATAATGGAATTAACAAATGAAAAACAAAAATTAATTAGAGAAGAAGTGAAAGAGATCGATAAAATTCTTAGTGAACTATCTTTATTAGTAGGTGAGAATTTTGAAGTTTTAAAAAGTAATTTTGAAATAATTGGGAAAATAGACTTTATTTTCGCCAAAGGAATGCTTGCTCATAAACAAGAGGCTAGACTAGTCAACATAAATGATCAACATATAATGGAATTACATAATGCTCGTCATCCATTATTAAGAGTAGAAAAAGTTATTCCTAATAATATTAGCTTTGATGATTATTTAGGAATTGTTATTACAGGACCTAATACAGGAGGTAAAACAGTTCTTTTAAAAACAGTTGGATTACTATGTTTAATGACTAAGTGTGGTTTACTTGTCCCAGCTGATGAAACAAGTAATATTATGATTTACGATAAAGTATGCTGTGATATCGGTGATGATCAAAGTATTCAAGCAAATCTTTCGACTTTCTCATCACATATGAAAAATATTACCGATATTATCAATATGGTTACTCCTAATTCAATTGTTCTATTTGATGAAATAGGAGGAGGAACTGACCCTGATGAAGGGGGAAAATTAGCTATTGCGATACTCAGTTATTTAATTAAGAATAAAATTAGTTTTATTACGACGACCCATTATTCTGAATTAAAAGCTTTCGCTTACGATAATGAACAAGTAGTTAATGCTTCAATGGAGTTTAACCAAAATACTTTATCTCCAACATACAAACTTGTAATTGGTATTCCTGGAGCATCAAATGCTTTAGCTATTGCTAATAGATTGGGTTTAAAGAAAGAAATTATTGAAGATGCTAAAATGCGATCTGTTTCGGCTAATAATGATTTAAAAACTTTAATGGATAAACTTGAAAAAAGATCACATAAATTAGTTGAGGAAGAAATGCGGGTTAAAAAACTTGAAAAAGAATTAAACGCAACTAAAAAAGATTATCTTCAAAAACTAGATGCTTTGGAAAAAGAAAAACAAGAAATAATAGAAAAAGCAAATTTAAAAGCGGAAAAACATTTAGATGATATTACGCTTAAAGCACAAATTATTTTAGAAGAACTTAAAGAATTACAAACAAAAGAAAACTTGAAACCGCATGAAGTTATAGCTTTAAGGAAAGAACTAGATGATTTAACAGAAACTAGCATACCAGTTACCCCAAAACCAAAACCTGTTAAACGAGAAATTCGATTAGGTGATGATGTTTATGTTAGTCGTTATGACCAATACGGAAGTGTTGTTAAAGTTATGAAGAATGGTTCGTATGAAGTATCACTTGGTAATGTAACAATGGTTCTTAAAAAAGATGTTTTAGAAGTAATTGATAAAGTGCCAGAAGCAAAAGCCCCAAAAGTTAAAATTGAAAAAACAAGGGTAATAAGTTCAGCCAAAATGTCTTTATCTCTTGATCTTCGAGGAGAAAGATATGAGGATGCGAAAGAACGTCTTCAAAAATATTTTGATGATGCGATAATAACTGGTTTAAAACAATTTACTATTATTCATGGATATGGAACGGGAACCATTCGTGGTCTTGTTCAAGATTATTTAAAGAAAAATAAAAACGTTCAATCGTTTAGATATGGTGGCGCTGGAGAAGGTGGAATGGGTTCTACTGTCGTTACTTTAAAATAAAAAATTTAAATGGTTGAAAACATTTACATTATTTGTTATAATATATGTACAAATTAAAAAGGTGAGGTGTTGTAAAATGAATTTTGATGAAAAAAAGAAATATGTAGATGAAAACCTTAAATATGTTCCAGCCGAAGAACTTGCATTATGGGAAAATAACTTTGCTTGCGTTTACGCTAGAAACTCTAGCTGTATGGAAGGATATAACATTACTTTAGAAGAAGTTGTATCTATCACTAAAGGATTTAGTGTTAAATGTGATGGAACATTAGGAAGAAGTATTCATAACCATTATTTAGCATATAATATGGTTAAAGATTACGCGAAAGAAAATAAAGAATTAACTGAAGATTTCTTTAAAGATGTTCATGAAAAAGTTATGTCAGGAATTATACCTGGTGGATTATATCGTAATGTCGATATTAGTATTAAAGGATCTCATCATACACCTTGTAGTTATATTAAAGTATATGATCGTATGAATAAATTCTTCTATGATATCAATAATTATCAAGGTACTGATATCGAAAAAGCAGCATACGCTCATTTACAAATCGCAAAAGTTCATCCATTCTTAGATGGTAACGGAAGAATGGCGCGTTTAATGATGAACTACGTATTAATTTCAAGTGGATATTTACCACTAAGTATTCCTCTAAAATATCGTGAACAATATTTCAATAGTTTAGAAGAATTCAAAGTGAATAAAACTGTTGAACCATTTATGGCATTAATGATGGAACGTCTTGAAAGAGAATACGAAAAAATGATTGATGTAATCAATCGTTATAAAAAATAATGTAAACTAGAAGGAAATATAAATTTCCTTCTTTTAATTTAAGAAAGGTAAAATTATGTTAGTTAGATTACAAAGAATAAAAATCTTTTTTTATAATGTTGTAATGGTTTTTGTTTTATTATTGTCTGTTTTGTTTATTGTAGGTGATTTTCGAGGTGATTCAGATAGTATATTAAATAATGTTTTTGTTTATTATTTATTTAAAATATTCTTTATTATAACTATACCTCTTTATATTTGGTGTATATATTGGTTTACGTTGAAATTTATTAAAAATGATGTTTTTATTTCAATTGATGATGAGTATTTAATTGATCAAAGTTCATACATTGCTTTAGGGAAAATTAAATTAACGGATATTGAAATGGTATATTCTAAAGATGTATTTATCTGTGTAAAACTTAAAAATCCAGAAGAATATTTGAAAAATATTAAAGGAATCAAGAAAAAACTAATTTTAGCTAATAAAAAAATGAAATATGAATACATATGCATTTCCAAAACAATTTTAGGAAACAATAATTTGAAATTTTATAATATGTTACAAGAAAAAATAAAAAATTAACGGTGTACTTTTTTTAGTACACCTTTTGTGATATAATTAAGGGGTATAATGGAGTGTAATAATATGATTGATGGTAAAAAAGGTTCTATTTTGTTAATTTTAAAAGTATTACAAGAATACACTGATGAAAATCACTTTTTAACATATAATCAAATAATTGAAAAAATTTATATGTTATATGGTCTTAAACTGGAAAGAAAAAGTGTAGCCAGTAGTATTACAATTCTTCAGGATTTAGAATATGATATAGTTAAAGGATCAAATGGGGGAGTAAGTTTATTTTCAAGGGAACTTGAAAAAAGTGAAATTACTTTTTTAATTGATGCGATATTCTCATCAAAGAGTATACCTGGAAAAGAAGCAAAGAAGTTATCAGATAAAATATCTAAAACGTTAAGTAAGTATGATCGTCGCGATTATAATTATTTATATAAAACTAGTGAAGTGAATAGAACATCAAATAAAGATATTTTCTTAAACATTGAACTTATTCAAGAAGCAATTAACCAAAATAAGCGAATTAGTTTTCAGTATATGACTTATAATGAAAAATGTAAATTAGTTCCAAGAATGAATGGTTATGAATATAGTGTATCGCCATATTATTTAGTTAATAATTTTGGGCGTTATTATTTATTGTGTAACTATCGAACTAAGTATTCTGCCATTCAAATTTTCCGTCTTGATTATATGCAGAAGATTAAAATTGATAAAGAACGTGAAATGAAGCCCCTTAGTAGCTTAGGGAATGAATATAAGGATTTTTCATTATCAAAATACCTAAATGAGCATATTTATTTATTTGGTGGCGATATAATAGAGGTTAAAATAATAGTCAAAAATCCTAATGCTATCGCATATATTTATGATTGGTTTGGAGAAAATGCAAGAATTTTTGTCGAAAATAATGTTATTTCAGCAACCATAAAATCAAATGAAACAGCTCTTTTATATTGGCTTTTACAGTATGGAGAACATTTTAAAGTTATAGAACCAACTGAGTTTAAAGAAAAACTTAAAGAAAAAGCAAGAATGATTTTAGAAGATTAGATATCCTATGTGGATATCTTTATTATTATTATTATTATTAT
>JAFTPH010000034.1 GCA_017463365.1 Bacilli bacterium | reverse complement strand
TCCATGAGTAAATGCTCTATATCCAATATCTTTTACACTACTTGGAATTACTACATATTCTAAATTTGGACATTCAGCAAAGGCTTTTTCCCCTATATATTCTAATCCTTCATTTAGTATAACCGTTTTTAATTTTGGATTGTTACTTAAAGCGCCATTCCCTAGTGATTTTAAATTCGCATTAGCTTTAAAATACTCTAAATTTTCCATATTTTGCATCGCATATAAACCTATTTTTTCTAAATTTATACCACATGTTATTTTTATAATGTGTAATTCATATTGAAAAGCGTTATTCACTATGTATTTGGCATTATTAGGAATTGGTAATACTTCAAAAGTATTATACTCATGTAAACAAAATACAACCTCTTTATTTTCACTTACCATAAGTCCCCTATCTAAAACAGGAACACCATGGATAAGAGTTGCACCAAAAAAATCCATATAATAGACAATATTTTCATATCTTATAAAACTTATATTGACTATATCATCTTTTTCCATCATTTTTTTAGCATCTTTAACAGTTTTAAACTCAATTACATTTGGACCCCAATAGTTTTGGCCATTCATTTCCAATTTTGAAAAAATTACCCTATCTATCCCTTCATTTTTAAATGCATCATGTGATAAAACAACACTAAAAAACTCATCATCTTCTATTTCAGATAATTCATAAGAATATAGAGTATATTTTACTCCTATTATTGATGATAATAATCCTTTTGAATATTCATAGTTTTGGTCACACAATTGGTCTAACAATTCTCTATGAGAAGTATCTTTACAACTAGTTAAACTTATTCCTAAAAATATAATGATTATAAATTTTAATATTTTTTTCATATTACCTCTCTAAAAAACAATCCTTTTACTTCACTTCTTTTATTACTTTTCCTAAAACTAAAGCACTTCCCCCAAAGAAAAACAAGCAGAAAAATGTTGAAAAAACAATTCTTTTTGTTATTGCATTAGAACTTGCTTGATATATTATTTTGCTTGGTTCACCATCTATAAAAAGTTCTATTTGTGAGTGACTAGAATATATATATTTGTAAATACCTTTATTTTTTAAAACATATTCTTTATTACCTACAACTCTTTTTGGATCATCCAATTCTCGCCAATATTTATTATTAGCTTCGTTATCAACTATTTTTTTTACACTGATAATATTAGCCCAAGAATCTACTTCAATTTCGCGCGAACCCCTTACAGAATAGATTAATAAGTTGTTACCGTCCCACTCAACATGATAAGCACCATAGTCAAAGTATTTATAACCATACATAAATTCTCCATCGGCATTATATACATTTATGTATTTAGTTGTATCTCCTTCATCAGATCCGACCACAAACCATCCATCTTCTCTTACATCAAAACAGTCAATTAATTTTTTTTCTGATTCTACATTTACTAAAAATACTTCTAAATCCAATGAACTAGAATCATAATCTTCTGTTTCAAATCTAGCATTACTATAGTAAGTGTTACAAACAATCAATATTATTAATGCAATACTTAAAAATATTTTTTTCATAATAGTACCTCTTTCTATTATCTAGCACCACTTAATAATTCTACAATTTCATTTCTTTTCTGTTTATTATACGTCTTATTATAACATTATTTTTTTGTATTATCAATAAAAAAATTATATTACCTTTACTTATAATACAATTAAATAATAAATTGGTGACATAAAAATATAAAAAGAATACATAATGTAATGTATTCTTTTTTACTATATTCTATTAATTTCAATTGCTAAACAGCCATACTTTTTAATATCTTTTTTACTATAATAAGTTTCCATATCCGATGGATTAGGAATTTCATCTTCATCATAACCCATTGCTATTTTATCATAGTCTAAATATAATTCATTAAAGTTTGAATATGGTTTTATTTTTTTCACTTTTACTAAAAGTTTTTCACTTGTCTCAATGTTTTCAAATTCAATTAAATCATTTTCAACAATTATTTTACGCTTTTCATCATTTAATCTTAATTCTACTGTTTTAGTTCCAGATTTAATTTTTTTAAATGGTGATGGCCATAAGCGCATATGGTGTACTTGATCTTTTTCTAAAGCAAGTCTCACTGGTTCATATGTTTTTCTATGAATTTCAGTTACCCCATGAATAAATAAAGCTTGTTTATGAAAGGGCGTTGGATATCCTTTATTTTTTTCTAAATCATAACCAGGATATTTTTTTGATAATTCTACCATATAATCATCTCTTATTACTTTCGCAATGATACTTGCACAAGCAATGGTGTGACTACGTAAATCACCTTTTATAATACTCATTGTTGGAATATCAATTGGTAAGTTCATCGCATCAGCAATTACATAATCCGGTTTAACTTTCAAATTGTTAACTGATTCTGTCATAGCCTTACGTGATGCTTCTAAAATATTAATTTTATCAATTTCTTCATGGCTTATAAATGTTACTTCATATGCTAAAGCTTTACTTATAATTTCATCTTTTAAAAGACGACGTTTTTTATCAGTTAAAAGTTTAGAATCAGTTACACCTTTGATAATACAATCTTTAGGCATTATTACAGCACATGCTACTACTGGTCCCGCAATACATCCTCTTCCTACTTCATCGCATCCTGCAATATACTTATAACCTTCTTCATATATTTTAGTCTCAAATTCGTAACTATTCATTTCGGTACCTATCAAGTGTTATTTTTCCTAAACGACCTGAACGAATATCATTTAAGATTAAAAGTGATACACGGTCAAAATCAATAGTTTTATCATTTCTATATAAACCATTTTTTAAAGCAATTTTATGATATATTGCATCAATTTCTAATTCCGTATCTTTTAATTCATAGCGATTAACTAGTTCGTTTTTGTAATATGTTAAATAAAAATTTAAACTGTATTTTCCAAGTTCATATACATCAACGATTTCATCTTTAATTGCGCCGGTTACGGCTAAATTGCTGGCAATTTCTTGATTTTCAAACTTCGGCCATAAAATACCTGGAGTATCTAAAAGTTCTAAAACTTGATTAATTCTTATCCATTGTTGGTTTTTGGTAACTCCTGGTTTATCTCCAACAGTTGCGACCTTCTTATGTACTAAACCATTAATTATTGTTGATTTTCCCGCATTTGGAATTCCAATAATCATTGTTTTAATTGGTCGAGGTTTTAAACCTTTTAAAGCATCTTTAGCTCTTTTTTCAACCATTAGTTCTTTAACCCCAGCTAAGATTTTCTTTACATCGGAGTTGTCTTTAGAATTAACCGTAACTACTTGATAATTCTTTGTTTCATAGTATTTTTTCCATAAAGCTGTTTGTGAATTATCAGCTTTATCACGTTTATTTAAAACAATTAAAACTTTTTTGTTATTAACAAGTTTAACAATTTCAGGGTTTAGTGATGATGCTGGTACCCTAGCATCTAGGACGATCATAACAACATCTACTAAACGGACCTTTTCTGATACTTCTCTTAAAGCTTTGGCCATATGGCCAGGATACCATTGAATCATACTATCTCCTCTCTAATCGATTTTTTCCGGTTTAAATATATTATTAACAATATATCTAGTACGGCCAATTAAATCTTCTTCTTTAATTAAACCAATATCTCGTGAATCTTTTGAACCAAGTCGATTATCTCCTAAAACAAAGTAATAACCTTCTGGAATAATAAAGTGCCCATCAACATATTCACAAGAATCTTTAGGTGATGTTCCACCATCTGTAAAACATTTTTCTGCCCATGTAAATGGTTCATGAATACTTGAAGTGTTATAAGTTAAATATTTTTTTAACTCATCTAAAGTATAGAAATATTCATTTACTTTTTCACCATTAATATATAATTGAGTATATCCATTTTCTAACTTGTAATCAAGATAATCACCAGGTAAACCAATAATTCTCTTTAAATACAAATCATCAGAAGCAACTTTATTATATGTTTCATCTACATGTACTACGACTACATCAAAACGTTCGTATTTACGAGGATATGTAACAAGTAGTTTGTCTCCTTCATATATATTAGGATTCATTGAACTACCTGATACCGTTGTTAATGTAAACACAAAACTAAAACAGAAAGTAGCAATGGCAATACAAACTGGTAATAAAATTAACCAATCTAAAACATTATATAGTTTCTCTAAATTAACTTTTATTTGAGGTAATGCTTTTTTTGTTAGCTTGATTATAAAAATTATTATCGCAATTATTGTCAATACATAAGTAACATACATAACATATTTAGCATAATTTAAAATTATAATATTTTTAATACCTTCAGTTGATGCACTTATATTCGCAAACTTATCACAAGAACTAGCAATTAGATAAACTAGTGATGATAATACTAGTTCAATAAATAACTTTAAATAATTCTTTTTTAGTTTTTTAGCTTTTTCTTGTTGTTTTAAAAGCTCTTCTTCACTTATTTCATTTTCAACATCAAGAGGTTCTTCTATAGGATTAAATTCTTGATTTTCTTGATTATTTTCCATAATATCTCCTAACCATTGAGGATATCTTTAAGTTCATCCTCAGTTACTAAAATTTCACGTTGTTTTCCCTTAACAGTTCCACTTACAATACCAAGTTCTTCAAATTGCGTAAATAGGCGATTTGCACGATTAAAGCTAATATTGAAAACTTGCATAATACGATTAATTGATGCTGTTTTATTTCTAACCGCGTATAAAGCAATCTCATCAAATAATTCATCAGCATTATCACTATTATCAACAACAAATCCTGCAGTTTTATCATCTAGTTCAGTCTCATCTATTAAGTAGCTTACAGGACCTTGATCACGTAAGAAGTTTGTGACTTTCATTACTTCCGCATCGCTTACATAAGCTCCTTGTAAACGACGTTCACCAGTTGTATCTACATATAACATGTCCCCATTACCAAGTAATTTTTCTGCCCCACTATGGTCAATAATAGTATTAGAGTCAGTATATGATGCAACTCTGAAGGCTGCACGAACAGGAATGTTATTTTTGATACTACCACGAATAATATCAGTTGATGGACGTTGAGTAGCAACAAGTAGATGAATACCAGCGGCTCTGGCTTTAGCCGCCAAACGTTGAATATTTCCTTCTACTTCACTTGCTGCAACACTCATAAGGTCAGCTAACTCATCTATAATAATTACAATTGATGGCATTAGTTGTCCGCCATTTTCATTAATATAATCATTGTAAGCTTCTAAATTACGGGCATGTACACTCTTGAAAATTGAGAAACGTTTATCCATTTCGACAGTTGCCCATCTTAAAGCAGCACTAGCACGTTTAGGATCAGTAATAACAGGTAATGCTAGATGAGGAATTTCATCATAACATGAGAATTCAACCATCTTAGGGTCAATTAAAATTAATCTTAATTGTTCAGGAGTATTGCGATATAACAAACTGATGATAATCGCATTTAAGCAAACTGATTTACCAGATCCTGTTGTCCCCGCAATAAGTCCATGAGGCATCTTTTCAATATCAACGTAAATTTCATCTCCCCCAATGTCAAGTCCTAAAGCTACATATAAATTATGTTTATCATTTAAGAATTTAGGGTTATTAATTAAGTTACCTAAGAATACACTACTTCTAGTTGCGTTAGGTATTTCAATACCAGCATAACTTTTACCAGGAATTGGGTCTTGAATACGAATATTGCTTGCGGCAAGTTTCATTAATAAATCTTTTTCAAAAGCTCTAATTTTATTTACGTTCGTACCAGGTTTAATCGCAATTAAAAACTGCGTTACTGATGGTCCTTGAATCCACCCAGCAACTTCTGCCCCGTATGAGAAATCAACAAATGTTTGATTAATAGCTGCCGCTTGTGCTTTAGCCCAATCATCACTTTGTGATGTTTTAATTGATTCTTTACGTAAGATTGAAAGTGGAGGGAAAGTAAATTTCTTTCTACTAGATGGTTTCTTTACCACTGGTTTTGGTTTTTCAACTTCTTCTACCACTGGTTCATCATATGATTCAGCATATACTCTTTCTTCCACAACAGGTTTTGCTTTTGGTTTAGGAGCAACTACTTCTTCTTCAACATATACTGGTTCTTCTATAACTTTCACAGGTGCAACTTTTGGTTTTCTTTCAGATATACGACCATTTTCTAAAAATTCACGATATTGTTCAGTATCATAAACACCATATTCGTTATAGTTACGACCATATTTTTCTTTTGCTTCTTCAGGAGTTGGGAAAGTTTTCTTACGATAGTCATCATATCGTTTTGTTCCGCTTCTTTGACGTGCAGCAGGATTTTCTTCATCAATTAAAGTTGTACGCCCTAATATTGGTGAAACAAATGAATCATTTCTTTTAGGTGCAGGTGCATCCGGTTTTTGATTAAAGACTTCATCAACTTGCATTTCTTCTTGTTCTTCAATTACAAAATCATTAGTAGGTTCTTGCACAGGGCGATAACTTGTTCTACTACGTCTTGTATCTTCTAAAACTTGCATTTCTTCTACTGGTTTTTTGCTTGTTTGTCTACTATTAAAAAAGTTATTTAAATCTCTTTCTTGTGCTTCATTTGTGTTATCTGTGCGATCATCAATTGAAGCAATGTAAAAAGTCTTTTTGCGATCATTACTCATAATGGTCCCCCTTATATTTAGTATATTTTTTAGATATTTTTATATTTTGTCCTATTAGTTTATTTTACTACATATTGGATTTTTTTGCAAATGAATTTAATTTTATTTTTGCATAATTAAAAAACCTATGATATAATACATAATTAGTGAGGAAAATGCTTATGGAAAAACATATTATTATCATAGATTTAGATGGAACTTTAATGTTAGACTTTAGTCATTATGATGAAGAAACTATTAATTATTTAAAAAGATTACATAACGATGGACATATAATTATTATCGCAACCGGTAGACCTTTAAGATCTAGTTTCTTTGTTCATCAAGCAATAGGTTTAGATTCGCCAATAATTAATTATAATGGTGCTCTAGTAGAAAATCCTTTTGATGATAACTTTCCCAAAACAGACTTACGAGTTGAAAAGGATGACTTAGTTAAAATTTTTGACTTCGTAGGAGATAATTTAATCAACGTTTTTGGTGAAATTCATGATGATATCTATGTTTTAGATTATAATGAAGATATTCATGACTTTCTTCATGTTGATGGTGGAGTTCTTCATGTTGGTCCAATGGAACAAACATTACCTGATAATCCCAACGGATGTTTAATGTTTGTTAAAAGTGAATTTGTTGATGAATTACAAAACTTTGTTGAACAAAACTTTAGTGATCGTTTAAGATCAAGACATTGGTCGATCGGACAGTTCCATATTGTGGAAGTTTATCACATTCAAGTTAATAAAGGTGCTGGATTAGCAGAAACCATGAAATATTATGATATCCCTAAAGAACGTGTTATCGCTATTGGAGATGGACATAATGATATTGAGATGTTTGATGTAGCAGGAATTAGTGTAGCCATGAAAAACTCTCATAAAGATTTATTTGCCCACGCAACAAACATCACTGATAGTTTTGATAATCAAGGAGTTCTTAAATTCTTAAAACAATATTTTGAAAAAGAAAACCAATAGAAATATTTCTATTGGTTTTCTTATTTATTTTTAACTATATTTTCTTTCCACTTACCACCATTTAAACGATGCATTTCTTCAGTAACTAAAAACCATTTTTCAACAGTTTTATGTTTAGGGAAAAATTCCACAAATTCACCCTTATAGAAAGTATAAAATCTTGATAAATCAGTACACATTCCATATGTTGGCAAATCTTTTGTATCAATATGGAAACTCCAAGGTTCGTTATTTTTTGTACCATTATATGTCAATCCTGTTTTATCAAATTTAATTATTCCCGCACCTACAATATTAGAAGTTTTTAAATCTTTTAACGGTTTAAAATCTGGTAACATACCTAGTTCAACTTCTTCAGTTATTTCAAAGTTTTCTTGTTTAATTTCTTCTTTAACAAGTTCTCTTTGCATATTAAACCATACAGTTTGTGTATCTGGAATAACACATGTATCATCGAGTGGATGCATCTCATAAGTATCATCGATGGTTGCTGCATTACCACAGTGCTCACAGTAAATTTTATTTTTTTCTGTCTTCATAGTAAATTCTTTACCACATTTTGGACACCAATATAATAAATTTTCTAAATCTACTGCGATATTCCCATCATTTTTATATACATACTTATGTTCTTTATTCCAAACATAATCATCATGATAAATTGCTTCATTAATTTTATTTTCAATTTCTTCAGGGGTTAATTTTTCAATATCTTGTGGTGTAAATAAGCGGTCAAATACCACTTCTACTCTTCCACATCTTTCAGTTAAATTATATTTCGGGGTAGTAAGATATCCTCCTTTGATTACCGAATAATATACTGGCACCTTAAAATGTTTAATAAATTTACCAGTTCCTAAAGCAACAGGTTGATTAGCTCCAGAAATGGAATTCATTCCTTCTGGGAAAATCATAATTTTACCATTATTATCTAATACTCTTTTAATTGACTTTATTGTATAAATATCAGCAGTAAAATTTTTCTTAGGAATAACGTTTAATAGACCAAAAACCATTTTTAAATGAGATCTAAAAAACTCATTGTATCCCGCAACATAGTTTAAATTATTTGGAAGTTGAGGAACTCCTGTAAAAATATAATCTAAACGAGATGCATGATTGCTAATAACGATATATGGCCCTTTATCTTTACGGAAATCATATTTAAATTCAACATGTAAACCATATTTCTTAGAAAAAATTAATTGCCAAATTCTACCTAATATATTATATATAATATAAGGAGGCTTTTTAATTTTTTTTGAATGTAGTATTTGTTCTAAGGTTTGTTTCATATTTTTATCTCATTTCTTTAAAATTTAATATTATTATAACATATAATAATATTTTCGACAATAAATTAAGATATTCGATATATTATAGAAAAATCTAGTTTGATTTATCAAACTAGATTTTTTCTTATCTAACAAAATTTGTAAATATTCCTTTTTCTTTAACTGGCAAACCAATTTCTTTTTTACCAAGTTCAATACTTTTCATTAGAAAACTCATATTTTTCGCTAATGTTCTCATTTGTTGTAATCCTTCTTGGTCTTGTTCTTCTTCATTATATGAACCATGGAAGCCATTCCAATATTGACCTGAAGCAATTGGCATACCACTAATTGAAAAATATTTATTTAATTGATCGAAAGTCGCTGTTATACCTCCACGACGTGCTGTCGCAATAGCGGCTCCGACTTTCATCGTTTTAGAAAATCTTGTACTATAGAATAAACGATCCAATACAGCTATGATTGTTGCGTTAGCTGAAGCATAATATACAGGAGAGGCGATTACTAATCCATCCGCTTCTTCGAATTTTTTGGCTAATTCATTTACTATATCATCAAAAACACATTTACCATTTTTAAAACAGCTATAACATGCGGTACATCCTCTAATAGCTTGATTACCAACAACAACAGTTTCTACTTCAATATTTTGTTCAACAAAAATCTTTTCCATTTCTTGTAAGGCTTTTGAGGTTGCTCCATTTACTCTTGGACTACCATTAATCATTAATACTTTCATATTTCACCTATTTTACTAAACCATCATAAATAGCTTTGATAGCTTTTTCAAAATCTTTATTTTCAACTCCTACAATAATACTTAACTCTTGAGATGCTTGAGCAATAACTTTGATATTAATATGATTATCACCAAAAATTGAGAATAGTTTAGCACTCATCCCTGGTTTAGTTGCCATATTACGACCAACAACCGCGACAAGGGCAATATCATTTTCTACAATAACATCCATAACATCTTCTAAAGATTTTAGTTCAAAGAGTACTTCATATAAGTGTTTAGCAATTTTTTTAGATTCAATTATTAAACTGAATGTATCTATACTTGATGGCATATGTTCAACGTTTATGCCATATTTAGCCATTACTTCAAGTACTTCACGCATTACTTTTAGTTTTTCTGTTTTTGCCTTTTTAATAATGGTAATTGATTCATAATCTTTTTTCCCAGCAATCCCCGTAATAATTTGCTTAGTATCTTGAGGAGCTGAGGTAATAATTGTTCCTGCATCAAGTGGTGAATTTGTATTCTTAATATTAATAGGAATATCTAATTCTTGAACTGGGAAAATTGTATCTTCATGTAGAACATTAGCTCCCATGTATGATAACTCTCTTAATTCTTCATAAGATATTTCTTTGATTTGTTTAGGATTATCTACAATTCGTGGATCAGTTACTAAGAACCCTGAAACATCAGTCCAGTTTTCATAAATTGTTGCGTCAACCCCTTTAGCAAGTAACGCACCAGTTACATCTGATCCTCCTCTTGATAATAGATGAATTTTACCATCAGGATATACTCCATAAAATCCAGGTACTACTACTTTCGGATGTTTAACTATCATTTCTTTGATTGCTGCATCAGTTTTTTCATTATTAACTTTTCCGTTATAATCAAAATGAATTACTTCTGCCGCGTCCACAAAATCATATCCTAAATAACAAGCCATTAATTTAGCTGCTAAATATTCTCCACGGCTTACAAGCATTTCTTTGTCAATTGTTTTCGAAAACTTTGATTCAATTATTTCAAATTCTTTGTCTAAATCTAAATTTAAGTTTAAATCGTTTTTTACCTCATTATAACGCATTTTAATAATATCAAAGATACTTTGCGCATCCACCCCATATTTTAAATGAGCTTCGGTTAAATATAAAAGATCAGTTATTTTATAATCATCTTTATTACGTTTTCCAAGAGCAGATACTACTACAATATTTCTAGTATTATCACTAGTAACAATATTCTTAACTTTTTCAAATTGTTTACTATCTGCTAAACTTGAGCCACCAAATTTTACTACTTTTTGCATTTGTCAATATCTAGGGCAAGTGCAATTTGTACTGCATTTGCCGCTGCTCCCTTTCTGATATTATCCGCTACACAATAGAATAAAATACCATTGTTTGTTGAAATATCTTTTCTAATTCTTCCTACATAAACTTTATCTTGGTCTTTAGCAACAACTGAATTTGGATAAATGTGATTTTTAACATCATCATATAAAACTAATCCTTCTTGGTTTTTAAATGCTGTTTTAATTTCTTCAAGATTTACTTCTTTTTCAAGTTCAACCATTACCATAACCCCATGACATGATTCAACAGGAACTCTAATACATGTTGCACTTACTGGTAAATTAGGTAAGTGAAGAATTTTTCTTGTTTCATTTGTCATCTTCATTTCTTCTTTTGTATATCCATCATCTAAGAATTCATCAATTTCGGGAATACAAGTTTTAGAAATATCATATGGATAAAATGCTGGTTTTTCACCTTTTAATGTGTTATTTAAATCATTAACTCCTTTTTGACCTGAACCAGATACAGCTTGATAAGTAGTATATACTACTCTTTTTAATCCAAATGGAACTAAAGCTTTAAGTGGTAAAACTGATTGAATTGTCGAACAGTTAGGATTCGCAATTATATTTGATTTTTCATATACATCATCCATATTAATTTCTGGTACAACTAGTGAACAATTATCATCCATTCGCCAAGCACTTGAGTTATCAATTACCACAGCACCTTTTGCTGCTGCAATTGGGGCATATTCTTTCGATACTGATCCACCAGCACTAAATAAAGCAATATCACAGTTATCAAAAGCATCTTTGGTTAATTCAACAATCGTATAGTCTTTACCCATAAAATTAACTATTTTTCCCGCACTTCTAGCTGATGCGTATAAAACTAAATTATTAATTGGAAAATTATATTCTTCTAAAACTTTTAAGAATGTTCTTCCTACAAGTCCTGTTGCTCCAACAACAGCTACATTATATTTTTTCATGTCTAAAACCTCTTCTTTATTTATTAATTTCGTATTTATTTATATTTTGATAATTTTCTAAATATAAGTTATCTTTAATATCGATGATATCCGCTATTATTGCTGAAGATGTTGGTAAACTTCCAGCCCCTTTACCAATAAAAATTAATTCATCGTTTGGATAAGTTTCTAATATTACTGCGTTAAATTCATTGTTAACCGAAGCAAAAAAGTGATTATTTGGAAAATACTCAGGTTTAACTTCAACACTTAGTTTGTTTTCTTCTAATTTGGCTGAACATACAAATTTAATAACTTGATTATTCTTTTTAGCCTCATCTACTACTTCTTTAGAAATTTCCTTTATTCCCTTTTGAGGTATTTGATTAATATCTATATACGTATCAAAAGCTAAATCGGAAAGAATTGCTATTTTACGCATCATATCATACCCTTCTAAATCAGCAGTTGGATCACTTTCCGCAAAACCTTTTTTTTGGGCATCAAGTAAAGCTTCTTCAAACGTGTTTCCCTCAAACATCTTTGTTAAAATATAATTAGTGGTACCATTTAAAATACCAGTTATTTTAGAAATCTTATTAACCTTTTTAATTTCTTTTAGATTTTTAATAATTGGAATTCCTCCACCTACACTTGCTTCATACGCTAAAGAAACATTGTTTGTTTTGGCTAAAGCAAGTAAGTTTTCAATATCAATAGCTATTACTTCTTTATTAGCCGTCACAACATGTTTTCCTGCTTTTAAACATTTTTCTATTGCATCTTCAGCAAAAGTATAACCACCTAATACTTCAACAACTAATTCAATTTCTTGATTATTAACAATTTCATCAACATTACTAGTAAATAAATCTAAATAGTTTTGATCAAATCGTTCTTCTCTTTCTAGGATTTTAACAACTTGTAAATGTGGATTTTCACATGCTATTTGAAAAACCCCTTTACCAATAGTTCCATAACCTAATATTGCTATTTTCATTATTCTACCCCCATAATATCAACTGATTTAATACCATCAAGTTTTTCAATTGTCATTTTTAATTCTTCAACTGATGAATCCATTTCACTTACATCAATTGAAATTGAAATATGAGCAGTTCCATCAATTGGTGAATCTTGATTAATCGAAATAATATTACCATGGCTAGCATATACGACTTGTAAAATAGATGATAAGATACCTTTAACATCGAAAGTTTTTAAAACAAATAAAGCTTTAGTACCTGAATCTTTATTTGGTCTAAAAATATAATCTTTATATTTATAATAAGTTGATCTGCTTATTCCACTTTCTTTACAAGCATCGCTAACACTATATTTTTTATCATTAATTAATTCTCTAGTTAAAATAATTTGTTCAAAATAACTAGGTAAAATTGATTTATGAACAATATAATATTCATTATTTTTCATAAATATATGCTCCCTCTTTTAAAACCTTTACTTCTTTAATAAGCCAATCTTTATGTTTAAAATCAATGCTTTGGTTACTTATCAATAACATTGTTGAACCAGCTCCACTTATTAATGTTACTACATTATTAACTTGTCCATATTTAATAACAACCTCAGAATCTTTAATTAATGGAAAACGAAATGGTTCGTGAAGTTTATCAATAGCAGAAAGTTTTAATAATTCAAAATCTCCTGTTTCAATTGCTTTTACAATTCCTACAGTATGAGCTATATTACTAACCGCATCATTCATTGAAACTTCTTTTGGCAAAACCCGTCTTGCATCTACTGTTTTAAGTTCAAATGTCGGGATGCAAACATTAAATTTAAAGCTATCATCAACATTATATTTAATAGTATGATATTTATCGTTTTTAAAACTACAAGTTAATCCACCATATATTAATGGTGCAACATTATCAGGATGACCTTCAATCATTGATGATATTTGAAAAATTTCATCTTTGGTTAAAATATCCCCTAAGACAGAACTAGCAATCATCACTCCTGCCACAATGCATGAAGCACTACTACCTAAACCACGAGAGGTAGGGATTTTTTTTTGGCTTTCGACTAACTTAATATATTTTAATTTTTGATTTTTAATTTCAAAAACTTTTTCATAACTTTTAATTATTAGATTATTAGCAGGATTTAAAAAATCATTATCAAATCCTACTAACTCATAAGACTTTGTAACTTCAAAATCATATTCGTTATATATATCAAAACAAACACCTAAACAGTCGAATCCTGGACCTAAATTGGCACTTGTTGCATATGTTCTAACAGTTTTCATCAATTTCTCCTATTAATTTTATTAATGCGTTTTCCATTTCTTCTTTTTCCCAAACTTGTTTTTCATATGAACTATTATATATATCATATAAAACTTTTGGTGCATAACATTTAGTTATTTCTTCTATTGTTTTAACTTGTTCAATACCAACTTTTCCTGTTTTAAAAATTTCATCAACAGTTTCTAAAAATTTATATGGACTAGCGGTTGATGCGACAACAGTTTTACCTTTCAAATTATCTTTTAAGTTTTTGTAAGCACCATATGCGACAGCAGTATGGGGATCAATTAAATATTGATATTCTTTATATACTTCTTCAATATATTTAACAGTATCTTCTTTATTTACTGAATAAGCCATAAAATCACATAAAGCATTTTGGTATTCTAAAGGTAATGTATAAACTCCCGTTTCTTTTAAATCTTTCATCATATTTTTAACTAATTCAGCGTTACAATCTGTAGCTAAGTATAATAGTCTTTCTAGATTAGATGAGATTAGAATATCCATTGCTGGAGAATTAGTTAAATGGAAACATCTATTTTTATCATATGTTAAAGTATTAAAAAAGTCTGTTAATACATTATTTTCATTACTTGCACAAACAATTTTATCAATAAATAACCCTAACTTTTTAGCGATATAACAAGCTAGGATATTTCCAAAGTTTCCAGTTGGAACAACATAATTTATTTTTTCTCCATATTTTATTTCCTTGTTACGAACTAATTCAAAATATGAATAGAAATAATAAATAATTTGAGGAATAAGTCTTCCAATATTAATCGAATTTGCACTTGAAAATTCTAAGTTTTTAAGTTTTAGATCACTTGTGAAAACTTTTTTAACTAGATTTTGACAATCATCAAAATTCCCTTCAACCGCAATCGCCATCGCATTCTTACCTGTATAATAATGCATTTGTTGTTCTTGGAAAGCACTTACTCCTTTTGTAGGATATAATACTACAATTTTAACATCTTCTAAATCTTTGAATCCTGATAATGCAGCCCCTCCTGTATCACCTGAGGTTGCTGTTAAAATTAAAGTTTTCTTAAAATTTCCATTAATCTTTTTTGATGATACTAATAAATGAGGTAAAATTGTTAAAGCCATATCTTTAAATGCCATTGTTGGTCCATGATATAACTCTAAAAAACTTAAACCTTCAAAACTTGTTAATCCTACCATTTTTTCTTTAAAATTTTGATGATTATAAGCCCCATTTATTGCTTCATCTATTTGTTTTTCTGTAAAATCATTTAAGAAATATTTGAATATCTTTTTTGTTAATTCTTGATATGATAAATTAATCATATCTTCACATAATGGAAAATTATTAAATGAATCGAGAATAAATAATCCTCCTTCTTCACTTATTCCTTTTGTGATACAAAAAGATACGTTTTTGTTTAGTTTTTGTCTAGTACTTGTATACATAATTCACCTCATATTGAAAATATTATAACACAATGTGTCTTTAAAATCAAGACATTTGTCTTCGATTTAAAGACAATTACAATGAAAATGTTTCCATAAAAAAAAGACTAGTTTAATAACTAGCCTTTATGATTATTCTTTACAGAATGGACATTCACCTTTAATAAGGGTTGCGTTTATATTAGAAACTAATAAAATAGTTCCGTCAGCTAACTCTACTTGAAGTTGTTCTCCTTCATAGTCAGTCCATGATTTAATGTTAAAACATTGGTCTTCATTATGAATATGGATTTTATGATAATCATAAGTTGTATCAATAAGTTTATAGTTTCCACATCCTGATAATGTTAATAACACAAATACTATTAAAAATACTTTGATAATTTTCTTCATATGTTCTCCTTTTATTTTATGAACATTGCATCTCCGAATGAGAAAAAGCGGTATTTTTCTTTAATAGCTTCTTCATACGCATGCATTATAAATTCTTTTCCTGCTAAAGCCGATACTAGCATAATTAAAGTTGACTTTGGTAAATGGAAATTAGTAATTAAACCATCAATAGCTTTAAATGTATATGGTGGATAGATGAAAATATTTGTATCTTCACTTGCTTCTTTAAATTCACCATATTTATTATAAATTGATTCTAAAGTTCTAGTTGAGGTTGTTCCAACACTAATAATTCGTTTACCTTCTTTTTTGGCTTTATTTAAAGCATCAGCCGTTTCTTTAGTCATTCGGTAGAATTCACTATGCATATGGTGTTCTTCTACTGTCTCAGCAGTTACAGGACGGAAAGTCCCAAGTCCCACATGTAAAGTTACATATTCAATTTGAACATTTTTTTCTTTTAATTTAGCAAGTAATTCTTTTGTGAAATGAAGTCCTGCGGTTGGAGCAGCTGCACTTCCATAGTCTTTTGCGTAAACAGTTTGATAGCGTGATTGATCATCTAATTTCTCATGAATATATGGTGGAAGCGGCATTAAACCAATTTGTTCTAAAATCTCTAAGAAGATTCCATCGTAATGCATTTTGAATTTACGCATCCCATCTTCTCCAATTTCAACACATTCAGCTCTTAATGCGCCATTATTAAAATTAATAATTGTTCCAAGTTTAACTCTTTTAGCTGGTCTTGTTAAAGCTTCCCAAGTATCAGCTTCAGTTTCTTTTAATAACAATACTTCAATTAATGCGTCAGTATCTTCTTTATTACCATAGATTCTTGAAGGTATTACTTTTGTATCATTTAATACTAATACATCGCCATCTTTCAAATAATCTAAAATATCACTAAAATGTTTATGTTCTAAAGTTTTATTTGTTTTATCTAAAACCATTAATCTTGATTCAGTACGATTTTTTAATGGTGTTTGAGCAATTAATTCTTCTGGTAAATGGTAGTCAAATTCATCAATTCTCATAGCATTCCCCCCTGTTTGATATTTAAATGAGCATATGCTTTTTCTGTAGCAACACGTCCTCTTGGACTTCTAATAATGAAACCTTCTTGAAGTAAGTATGGTTCATTAACATCTTCTAGCGTTACAGTTTCTTCTGAAATAGTTGCTGCTAAAGCTTCAAGTCCTACAGGACCTCCTTTAAAGCGTTCAATTAAGACTTGTAAATAGCGACGGTCTGTATCATCTAAACCTTCTTTGTCAATATTTAGTCTATTTAAAGCATAATCGGTTGTTTCTTTATTAATTATTTCGTCATTTCCATATTGAGCAAAGTCACGAATTCTTCTGAATAATCTATTGGCAATACGTGGTGTACCACGTGATCTTCTAGCAAGTTCTGTAGATGCATCATCTTCAATAGGGAATTCAAAAATTTTAGAGGTACGTTTAATAATTTGTTTTAATTCATCAATACTATAATATTTTAATTGATGAACAATTCCAAAACGATCTCTTAGCGGTGCTGTTAAATCACCAAAACGCGTTGTTGCGCCAACAAGCGTAAATGGCGGCAAATCAATTCTTAAAGTTGAAGCAGCCGTATCTTTACCGATCACAATATCAATAGCGAAATCTTCCATCGCTGAATAAAGTATTTCTTCAATAACTTTAGGAATACGGTGAATTTCATCTATAAATAATACATCACCAGCTTCAAGTGAAGATAGTATTGCTGCTAAATCTCCTGGACGATTAATCGCTGGACCAGTTGTAACTTTAACTTTAGTTCCCATTTCATTGGCAATAACATGAGCTAAAGTTGTTTTACCTAAACCTGGTGGCCCATACAATAAAACATGATCTAGTGATTCGTTTCGTTTTTTAGCTGTTGTAATATAGATGTCTAACATTTCTTTTAATTCTAATTGTCCAACATATTCTGTTAATCTCGCAGGACGAAGAGAAAGTTCTACTTCATCACCAGCTATTACGTGTTGGTCTAAGATTTTTTCTGACATATATGCGCTCGCTTTCCTTGAATTATTAGGGTATTTTTGATATAATATGTTTAACTAGAGGTGATTTTATGTATAATTATATTAAAGGTACCATTACTGAAGTAACAAGTAATTATGTAACTTTAGAGTGTTCTGGAATTGGGTATTATATCCATGTACCAAACCCTTTCACTTATGAATTAGGTGAGACTTTAACAATTCATGTACATCACTTAGTTCGTGAAGAAATTGATGCATTATATGGATTCAAAACAATTGAAGAACGTAATACCTTTGTAAAATTAATTAATGTTAAGGGTTTAGGACCCAAAGGCGCTATGGCAATTCTTGCTTCTGCTACTCCAATTGATATCGCTAACGCAATTGATGCTGGGAACAGTAAATTCTTTAGTCAATTCCCAGGTATCGGTCCAAAATCTAGTCAACAAATTATTTTAGATTTAAAAGGTAAATTAGTTTTTGATGACAACACTACTCTTTCTAAAACTAGTGAAAGCTTACAAAATGTAGCAGCCGCCTTAAAAGCATTAGGTTATAGTGCCTCAGAAATTAAAAGTGCTACTAAAGATTTACCTGTTACAGAAAGTACACCTACAGCTGAAGCAGTTAAAATGGCCCTTCGTAGACTTCAAAAAAACTAATTACATATTATACTTATTATACCATTTATTTGTAAAGTTATCAACAAATAAAATTAAAGTTTATTATTATAAAACAAAATAGGACTCAATTAGAGTCCTATTTTTACATATCAGATAAAATCGATAATATAACTTAGTTTGGGGTTTTGATATACCTATAACTTTCTTTGGGGTCTCCCCAATGTTAGTTATAGGTTTTTTTACATAAAAAAAGGAAGACTCTTTGTTATAATTAAGTTACCACACAAAATTATTCAGAAAGG
>JAFTPH010000008.1 GCA_017463365.1 Bacilli bacterium | reverse complement strand
TTTAATATATTAGTAGCCCATCTTCTAAATATTATTCCTCTTCTGGAATTAACTCGATATCCAATAGATATTATCATATATAGGTTATAATAAGATATTTGTCTTTTTACATTTCTACTTCATTAATATTGAACTATTTAAATTTTGGAAACAGTTTATCTTTCTTCTTCGCTTTTAGAATTTTTTCATATAACTTTCTCGCCATGTTATTCTAGAACTTCATATCTTCAATTTTTATTAGACTTCAATCCATTTCAATTTGATTACTTCTTATATTGGTTACTACATTTAACAAATCATTATAATTGTCATTTGTTACTGTTACTCTTTTTTCATTAATTACAAAACCTTTTATTAAGTATTCTTTTAATATATTAGTAGCCCATCTTCTAAATATTATTCCTCTTCTGGAATTAACTCGATATCCAATAGATATTATCATATCTAGGTTATAATAAGATATTTGTCTTTTTACCTTTCTACTTCCTTCATATTGAACTATTTCCATTTTGGAAACAGTTGCTCTTTCTTCTAATTCTTTTTCATCATAAATATTTTTGATATGTTTAACAATTGCTGGTTTTTGAATACAATATAATTGTGATAATTGTTCTATTGTTAACCAAACAGTTTCTTCACTTGGATCAACATTTACATCTAATTCTAATGCATTTTCTACTGAATTATCGATAAATTTGACGATTTCAAAGCGTTTTTTGCGTTTTTTATACTCATCTAATACTTTTATTACCCATTCATTAAATTCTTTTATTTTTATTCTATCTATTTTATATCCTATTAATTTGATTATTTCTAGATTGTAATATTTAATGTTGTATGTTTTTCCATTGCTTACAACTGTTGCATTTTCTGCAACAACTGAGGCTTCGTCTAATTCATTCAAACTATTTTTAATATGTCTTGATATTACCGATTTATCACGGTTAAATAGTTTTACTATTTGTTCTTGATTTAACCATATCGTATTTCGTTCATAATCTACTCTTACATCTAGTTCATAATCATTCGTTTTGTATTTTATTATTTCGATATTATTCATTGTTATCCCCCTTTAAACACATATTTTTTGTAATTACATTATAGCATTATAGATATGTTATTTCAATGAATTTTGTTTTCGAAAAAAATCTCTTTTTGTAGAAAAAAACATCCATTTTCATGGATGTTTTTAATCAAATTGATGGATTTTACGCTTTCTTTTCATCTTGTACTTTTTCGTCTTTTTTTGGTTCTTCTTTATTTTCTTCTTTCTTTGGTTTTTGACTGAATTTTTTAAATTGTTCAATTTTATCTTTTAATTCTTTAGGGAATTCTTTAGACACTGGGAACACTTTCGCGTTAATTATATTTTCAGAGAATTTAGCCATAAATTCTACTGTTTTAATAAATTTATCTGGATCTAAATGATCGATTACATCTTTACGAGAATGAATTTCAGCCCCACCACGAGGAGCAAGTCTTGCGAAAGTAACAGCTGGAACACCTGCTACCGCAAATGAAGATGAATCAGATGAATACATATCAACTTTTGATCCAATTGGGAATCCTTCAATCTTACCTAAAATATCAATGTATTTAGCTACTGCTTCTTCACATGAGCATACCGCAATTTCATAACCTAAAAGCGTACCTGTCATATCAACATTAATATTAAATAATACTTTTTTCAATTCTTCTTCATGTTTTTCACAATAAGCCTTTGAACCAAGTAATCCTATTTCTTCACTACCACACCAAATGAATTTTAAAGTTCTCTTTGGTTTATTTTCATTAAAGTAGTGCATTAATTCCATAATTGTAATACTTCCTGTACCATTATCCCAAGCTCCACTAGAATAAATTACTGAGTCAAAATGAGCAGAGAAAGTAATAACTTCTTCTGGTAATTCAGTACCTGGAATAGTCGCAATAACATTATGGCTTGTTCCTTTTTTCTTCGCATTTTGTTTTAAAACAATATTAACTTCTTCTGGATTCATTCTTAATAATTTTTGAGCATCAAGAATATGAATTACTACACCAGGAAGATTTGAATCATCATCAGGTTTCTTAAATGCATTTCTAGTTCTGATTTCTGATACCATTTCTTCTGGATCGAATAAAGAACCATGAATTTGAATATATCCTACTGCACCAGCTTTTTTAATTTTTTCCATTGTATCTGGAGCACCACCAGTAAGTAAAACAATTTTACCTTTAACATCTAATAAATTAGCATCCATTCCATTTTCAACATAAATTAATGGAGCACTAATTCCTTCATCTTCAGTTGTTCCACTTTTTCCAATACCAATACAATTAAATTCACATTCAACTGGTTTTGTTACTTTAAATTTAGCTTCATAAATTTCAGGCATGTCAATTTCGAAATCTTCAATTACGACATCAATTCCTGCTTTTTTACATTCATCTTCTAAAATGTGAGCACATTCTAATTCCTTTTCTGTTCCCGCAATTCTTTCAAAGCTAATTTTCTTTAATACATCAAATGCTCTTGTCTTACATAAACTCATATTCATTCCTCCTCGATTAGTGTTTCATTTTTAGCATTTTTAAAATAATACTTCGATGTTTGTTGACGTATCAATAATAAAATACCTCTTACCGATAGTTCACTTGCCATCGCTATCCATACCCCTATCAATCCTAAACTACCAACTAAAATAATTGATAAACCTATTCTAACTATCCAAATGGAAGTAAGATTTAAAATACTTGGAACTAAAGTATCTTCTGCTCCTCTTAGAGCACCTGATGCAACAATAGAAACGGCATAAAGCGGCTCAGCTATTAAACCTATTCTTAAAATTGTGGTTGCGAGTGTTCTAACCTCTTCTACTGGTGTTAATATCTTAAATACGAATGGACAAAGGATAAACATAATTATTGCCATCAAAGACATTAGTATTGTCCCAAATATAACTGAAATATTAGCATATTTTTTAGCCATTTTAAAGTGTTTTGCTCCTATTTGTTGTCCAACAAGAGTTGTAGCGGCAGCAGCCATCCCATATCCAGGCATATAGCATAAACTTTCAGCTGTTATCGCAAACGAATGAGCAGCAATACTTACATTTCCTAAAGGGGCCACAATCATTGTTGAAACAACCATTGCACCACACATAGCTACTTGTTCTAAACCAACTGGCGTTCCTATTTTTAACGCTTTACTTAAAATAATTTTGTCAAATTTACAATGATCTTTGTTTATAATAGATAATTTTTTTGAACCAAAACAACAAACGATTATCATGATAATTGATACTACCGTTGTCGCAAGACCTGTACCAATCCCCGCTCCTAACACTCCATACTTTGGTATGAATATCGCATTAAAAACCACATCTAATAAACACATTAAAGTATTTAAAAGACTTGGAACAATCATATTACCACTACATTGTAACACGGAAGATGTCAAACTGTTCAGCTGCATAAATGGCAATGTTATCACAAAAACTAAAAAATAATATGTTGCATCTTGCCAAATTGATTTATCACCTTTTAACCACATCGGTAAAGGTTCACAAATTACAAGGCCAATTATCATTAAAATTAATGAAAAAATAATTGCTGTTATTAAACCATGTCTTAAAATATTGCGTCCCTCTTTAAATTTATTTGCTCCAAAGGCATGAGCAACTTGTACTGAGAAACCAACTGATACTGCCGATACTAATCCTCCGAGTAACCAAGTACTTGTCGAAATAAGTCCTATCGCAGCAGAAGCTTCTTCTCCTAAATTACCAACCATCGCCGAGTCAATATACTGCATTACAATGGAAGATATTTGAGTTAGAATCGCAGGAACACTTAATTTCCAAACATTAGCTATTTGTTGTTTTAAACTTAATACTTGTTCCATATTAATTATTCCTATTTAAACTATAAAAACATGCAATAATAGATAGGTAAATATATAATATTTCCCACTTTTTCTACTAAACGCTCATTAGATAAAACAATACCCTTCTTAACACCATATTCGGGATTTGTTAAGAATTTATTTAATGCACTATGAACTTTATAATCTTTACCGCTTTTTACCTCAATTGGTAATGTACATAAATTATCGTAATCATCAATTAAAAAATCCACTTCTCCATTTTTTCGATTGTCATAATAGAACAAATGATGTCCATGAGTTTTTAATTCGCTAGCTACAACACTTTCATAAACTGTTCCTAAATTTATACTTTTTTCATCAGACATAATAGCTTTAATATTATTTTTATATAAAACATTGGTTAATAAACCCACATCATTTAAATATAACTTTATTAAATTCTTAGTACTTGATTGAATTAATGGAAATACTGGTGTAGAAACAGCCTTTACATCTAATGTGATTCCAGAATTAATTAAATAGTCAAATTCATCTTGATAATCACTAAATCTTTTTCCTTTTTTATTTTCTATATCTTGAACAACAACTCTCTTTTTCTTATTTTCTAAATTAGAAGGAATCATATCATAAATACGCTCAATTTTCAATTTATTCTCACTACTATATTTAGAAGCATCTATACGATAATAATCATGAATTTCTGATTGAATTTCTCTAACCTTCACAATATTATAATCTTTTATAAAAGTATTAATCGCATCAGGCAACCCACCCGTTAGTAAATATTTTTTGAATAAATCAAGTAATTTATTATGCATATTCTCATCTAACGACTCTAGATTTAAATACTTTTCTTTCAAACACATAACCGCATATTCATTAAATCCATTCGCATACAAAAACTCTTCAAAATCTAATGGATACATTCTTTTAACACATATGCTCCCCATTGGTATAGAAGTTGTATTAGCTAAGGTTACCCCTAAAAGAGACCCACTAGCAATATATGAATATCGATTATCCTGTTTTAAAAATTTTAACAAGGTTAACAGATCAGGATATACCTGAATTTCATCTAAGAAAATTAAAGTATTTTCTTTTTCCTTCATCTTATTACCAGCTAACATACTTATTTGTAAATAAAAATCTTGAACAGTTTTGATATTTTCAAAATTTCTTGGGCCTAAAAAATCTTCTAAAAGATTTATCTCAATATAGTTCTCAAATAGTTCGTTACCTACATGACGAATAATATAAGTTTTTCCTATTTGCCTTGCTCCATCAATAATAAGTATTTTATTTGAATCTGATTTAAAATGTTGTTTAATTGTTTTTTCTATTTTTCTATATAACATTTAATACCTCCAACACTTTTCAATGTTTTTTATTATATATTTTATGCACTTTTCAAATAAATTATACACCAAAAACATACACTTTTCAAACAAAATAATAAGTTATAATATACACTTTTCAAACAAAAAAGCAAATCAATGATTTGCTTTTGTTATCTAATGGTTCTTTTTACTTTCATTAAAAGTATCTAAAATATATGACAATAACTCTCTAGGTACTTCCACCATATCCATACAAGGAAATATTGCTTCATCGCCCCCAGCATTTTCATATGGGAAAGAAACAATTAATTTATTACTTGCTAAATCAAATTGGTAATTAACTTTTATATAATTAGAAGCACTAGCCGTTCTTTTTATTAAGATTTGTACCTTTTCTTGATATAGCTCATAAGCAACTTCTTCAGAAATTGGTTCAACTTCTCTACCTGTTAAATTAGTATATATTGTCAACCACTTATCATAATTATCTATTACATAATAATCATCATCTGAAAAATACTCTTGACAAAAATCATCAAATAATTGAAACCCTTGACATTTGATTACTCCAGAATATCCATAGTCATCATTTCCTGCATAAGTCGTAACTTCTAAATCAATGTAAGGATCTTGTTTCCATCCATCTACCACTTTTATCTCAATAGTTACATCTTGATTAGGCATTTCTAAAGTATAGCCCCAATAATCACTGTCATAATGAGTTTTTTTAAGTTTTACTCCATTCGCATATATTTCAATATCCGCATCATATAATACATTAGTTTTAATCTCAATCATAAAACCAGGATGATATTCTTCACTAAGAGACCCTATTAACAAATCACAACTACCTGTTACAGTTAATTTATACTTAACTCCCTTCTCAATTATAGTTGATTTTGTTTCGCCACATCTAACGCAAGATTGGATTAATTCTTTATTATAAGACCCTGGAACTTCAAAAATAACCCCTTCATCCCATTTATGATCTACTTCACAATTATAATTAATCGGAAGATAATCATTAAAGGCTATTTCATCTTCTTTAGAACATTTGATTTTATACCACTTATCTTTATATTTAGCATACAAACTATCTAAATAATCTATTTGTAAAGTAGAATTATCAGAGCTAATTATTAAACTCCAAGTTTGTATCATCTCAGGCAATACATCAGTTGGCTCAGCCATCG
Source organism: Bacilli bacterium (assembly GCA_017463365.1). Taxonomy (GTDB): domain Bacteria; phylum Bacillota_I; class Bacilli_A; order ML615J-28; family CAG-313; genus HGM10611. The sequence goes on along the minus strand of JAFTPH010000008.1, from coordinate 4,176 downwards.
CATTCATTATATTTTCATAGAATTTTTGTTTTTTTAAATCATCATAATTTAAAACATATCTTTCATCTCGCATTTCCAATTCTACATAAGCATTATTAAAGTTTTCATCTTTAGTTAGAGCAGATAACGGGACAAATTCAAAAATTTTAACACATCCCATCACACTCAATGATAATACTATTAAAAAAATACTAATTAATACTTTTTTCATTATGATTACCTCCATTTACTAATATAACAATTTATTTTCAACTTTTATTGGAAATAAAAATCACAACTAAATAATCAATTAGTCAATATAAAAAGGTGAATCATTTGATTCACCTTTTATCGACAATATGTCATAAGCGTTATATTAGTATCTTTCAATTCATTAACAAATGATTCCATAGCTTTATATCTAGGATCTCCAAGATGATATGCGGAAGTGCAAACAATAATAACTTCTGCTCCCATTTCTTTTGCGATAGGAACTGAGTTTGCCGCATTTTGAAATGTAGTTAATGATTCTTTTTCAATTATTAGTTTTTCTTTTTCAAATCCTTGTGATACTAAATAATTATACATAGCTTCTGCTTCTGTTAAACCCGCTAAAGGGTTTGCCGGTCCCCCAGATAAGATATAATAACTTGGTTTAAATAACTTTTCAATTTCCATTGTGTATGATAAACGTTCTTCAAGAATTTTTGTCATTGTACCATCATCATTTAGGCGATTACCTAAAACAATAACAATCGTTTTTTTATTCATATTTAGCACCTTCCTAATATCCGATTAACACCGCTAAACATAATAAACCAATTATCATAATAGTATTAACCACAAATAACCATTTACTATTCTTTAGCCATGTAAAATAATTCATACCTATCATTGATAATCCTATCAATAAAACAGGTGATGTTGGAAATAATACATTTGTATAACCATCTCCAAATAAATATGTTAACACTAACATTTCTTTAGATAAATCTATTGAAACTACTGATAATATTCCCATTACAAAAATAGCTTTTGCTGTTGAAGAAGAGATAAAAAACTCTAAAATTAGGACGATTACATAAATCAATAAAGCAACTACAAATATATTTTTACCAGCAACTAAATTAGAAATTGAATGAGCAATTGTTGCGATAATCATTCCTTCTTCTAAAATGAACTTAATACTAGAAGCCATTAGCACCAAAATAATTGTTGGTAGGGCTGATATAATTCCTTTTGCGAAACTAGCAATCGTGTCTTTAAAGTTTTGGTTGACAATTAACCCTGATATTAATCCTCCAAATAAGAAAATAACAATTAAAAAGACAACCGTATATCCTCTTATTGCTTCAATTGAGGTAACAACTAAAATAGCAGCTAAAATAATTAGTAATAATGTCACATAAGTAACAAATATACGTTTATTATTTGGTATTTCTTTAATATCAACCACATTTTCTTTCTTAAGCTGATCAGCTTTGTATGTTGGTGATAACTCTGGATTTTTTGTTATTTTCTTAATATGAATAAATATAAATATTAATAACAAACCATACATTAAAGCAAATATTAAGAATCTAAACCAAATGTTAGTTATTGGACTAGCTCCTATGATATTTGATGCGGTAATAACCGTAAAAGGATTAGTAATTCCTGAAGCAAACCCAAAACAAGTCGCAACTATACAAATTAAAAACCCTAAATATCCATCATAACCTAAAGTAATAGTTAATATCACAATGAGTGGCAATAATGTTAATACTTCTTCAAATAAACCAAAAAATGATCCAAATATCATAAAAATTAAAGTAATCAAAGCAATTAATACTTTATGATTATTTTTAAATTTTCCAACAAGTTTATTAACAATTACTTGCATTCCATATGTATCACTCATAATTTGAAATGCTCCAGCAATCACTAATAAGAATAAACTTAACATTATGATTGAAATCCCATCACCAGACATTAAAATCAATATTGGGGCAAGCAACCCTTTTAAGATATTAATTCCACCTTTATTAGGAAGCTCAATATATTCTGAATAATCAACCACAACTTGACCTTCTGAATTAGTAGTTGTACTAAACATTCCTTTAGGTACAATATATGTTATTACAATTGATACTACAATTAAAACAGTTAACATCAATACAATCCCAATATAGGATTTTTTATTGATATCGATAATTTTATTTTTCATTTTCCTTCACCAATTCATCTACAATTAAAGCCCATTTACAACATTGTTCCTTATTATATAATGGATAAAAATAATATAGTTCATTATCATAATAGCATTCAAACTCTTCTCCACATGAGAATGCAAATCCTCTTAAGTTATTACTATCTATTTCAAATGATTTTACCCTTAAATCTCCCTCATATTTAAATCCTGATTCAGTTAGATAACATTTTCCGCTACCCTCTTCATCTAATTTGGAATCTTTCATATTAAACTTCTTAATTTTAACATCACAACTTAAGTTAATACCTTTAATCAATTGTTCTTTTTCATATTTAATAATACTTTGATACCATTCATGAATATTACTAATATTTAAGTCGTTTTCTTCAAACGAATAATTATCTAAAATATTTAAACTAAACCCACAATGTTCACAATATATTTTATTGCCTTTAGTTTTTATATGGAATTCTTCATGGCATTTAGGGCAATGATATAAGACATTTTCTAAACCTTCGGCTTTTTTATTATTACGATAAATTAAATTATGTTCTTTAGCAAACTCAAAATCATTATAACTAATATATTTATTAATAATATCATTAATTTCATCTGGTGTTTTTGATAATACTTCTTCTTTTGTTAAAATCTTAGAGATTGAAACTAAAACTTTATTTTTGATACGATGCTTGCGCCATTTAGGATCACTTAAATAAGCTCCTTCTATTTTAACAATAACAATCGGCAATTTTAATTGTTTTACAAATTTTCCAGTTTCTTTAGTAATATAATAATTTGTTCCATCTAAACCTAAACGCCCTTCTGGACACATAAATATTGGATATCCCTTTTTAATCATCGTTAATGTTTTTTTGATTGTTTCAAAATCTGGATTAAATAACATCTTTGGAATAGCTCCAATTTTATTAAATAATCTTCTTAAGAATTTTTTTCTAAAATAGTAACGATTAGAAACGTGGGCAAGTCTAATTGGATAAACTAATTCCGAAGCATAATATACATCAAATGCGGAAGGATGATTAGATAATAATACGAATGGACCTTCAACTTCTTCTAAACCTTCAGCATTAAATCTAGGTTTTGATTTAAAACAAGCAAGTGCTTTAGCAATTTTTATAAGAACAGGGTATAAAAATGAATCAGGAGTATTCTTTTCACCCTTAAATAATACTTTATTAAATAATACAATACCACCAGCAAGTAATATCGCCATTACTCCAATAATTACTAGAATTAATATCCAAATTGGCGTATCATTAATAATTGTATAAGAAATAGCTTTACTTAAAAATATTGATGATAAAATTGATGGAATTGTACCAGTAAGACAAGTAAAAATATATCGACGATAAGATATTTTAGAACTTGATCCATAATAACAAATTGCACCAAAAGGTATAATCGGCATAACAAATAAAACATACATTAAGATTTGTGTATTTACATTTTTCTTAGAATATTGACTAATTTGTTGGTATGATTTTTTAAACATACTACTATCAAATTTTAAGCTATTTACTAAAAAATATATAATTGTCGCTCCAATTAAAATACCTATCGAACATAGTGGTAATGCCATATACCATGGATAACTAATTCCAGCAGCAATTTGAATAAATTCGGCACTAATAAAAACAACTACCATTTGTAGAGCTTCAACCACAATGATTGTTAAACATCCCAAAACACCTTTTTCTTTTACTAGTTCTGCTACTGCATCTAAATTACCTTCACTTTGAAATTTTAAAATTTCAAATAAAGTATTCTTAAAAAAGAAAAAAAGCAAGGTAACAATTATAATAGATAAAATTAATATAAATAGTTTTTGTCTTTTCATAATTTTTACCTCCTCGTATAATATAAATTGTTCATAAATATTTTAATTGACAATGAACTAATATCAATTTATTTCATATTAATTATGTTAAAATATTATTGATAGCACTGTAGACTATTTTCTTTTCCTCCTTACAGCATAGACTGGT
>JAFTPH010000007.1 GCA_017463365.1 Bacilli bacterium | reverse complement strand
TTATTCAAAATATAAATCGTATAAATCTTCTGTTGCTTGTTCTTTAGTTTCTTCATCATCAGGGTTTGCTGATAATGAATCAATAATATTTGTTAATTGTTCAAAGAATGATGAAATAAAATCAAATAAATCATTTAAGAAACCTCCTAATATTCCTGCGATATTCTTAACAGGTAATCTCTGAGTTTCCACACTTCCACATTCACAAGTACGAATCTTTTTACCAGGAGTATCATATGTTGATTCTTGAACTTCTTCCCATTCACCAAAAGTATGATCTAATTTTGGAGTTTCTTTATATGTCGATAGATCACAGTTTTCGCAAGCTTCATATGCTTCCCATCCTACTTCAGAACATGTTGCTTTTTTTGCTTCATAACTTTTTATACTGTGACCCGCTGGCGACACTTCACCACCATATATATATTTCGCACATAATTCACAATAAACTCCTTCTTCAATTCCATCACTTGTACATGTCGCTGCAACCCCTTCTTTGAAAACACTTACGCTAATAGTAGCGCCTGTAAATTTTGTATTAGATGTTCCAATATTATTTTTCAATTCTTTAAAGTTATCAGCCGTTCCGTGATAATGTACATTTGTTAATGAAGTATTATTATAAAAAGCTTGATTTCCAATTTTTGTTAAACTACTAGGAATAGTAATTAACGTTATATTTGTAGAATAATAGAACGCCCTATAAGCGATTTCTGACACACCTTCTTCTAAAACATAAGAAGTATCTGTTTTTGCAGTTGGATATTTAATTAAAATTGTTTTTTGTTTATTATATAATACACCATTATCTGAAGAAAAATATTGATTATTTTCATCAACAGTAATTTCTGTAATAGTTTCAGTTGATCCAAAAATATCTGCAGTTGTCCCACTACCTAAAGTTGTTACAGAAGCAGGGATATGTAATGATGTTAGTTTTGTTGCATTAAAAGCAGAATTCCCAATACTTTCAACACCATTTCCTAAATCAATTGTTGACAACCCACTACATGAAGAAAATGCGCTATCATTAATTGTTCTTAAACTATCAGGTAAAACTACATTATTTAATTTTTTACAATTAAGAAAAGCATTAGTTCCAATATATTCTAATTTATCATGAAAATTAATAGTTGTTAAATTAGAACAGTCTCTAAAACAGTTACCAGGAATTTTAATTAAAGTACTAGGTAGAGTAACAGTTCTTAGTGAAGCTATATTTCCAAAAGCCGAAGCCCCTACTTCATTTAAACCTTCAGGTAGTACAATTGACGTAATATAAGAACATTGATAAAATGCTTTCTCACCAATGGATTTTAAGTTTGAACCAAAAGTAACACTTTTAAGTCCAGCACTATATTGAAAAGCATTTGCACCGATCGTTTCTACATTATCTGGTATAACAAGCGTTTTATATCCGTCACAATCAAAGAAAGCCCTATTAGCTATAGTTATTAAACTATTAGGAAGTGAAATACTCGTTATCGCATCAAAACCTTCAAAAGCATAAGCTGATACAGATGTTACACCTTCTTCTATGATTAACGTTGTTACAGTGGTTTTAGTTCCTACCCAAGGTCTTGTTTGTAATGTATATGTAGTCATTTCTCCAGTACCACTTATTGTTAAAATAGTTTTATCTTCAGATAACAACCAAGTTAAGTTTTCTCCACAATCACCACCTGCAGCACCACAATCAGTACATGTACCATCTATGAATACATGTTCACCATCAAATGATCCAGTGTTACTTGATGATGCATCAGCAGCAAAAACATTACTATATTCACCAATAATCATTATTGACATAATACTAGTAATCATTATTGCTGATAATACCATTTTTAAAATTAAGCCTTTTTTCATATATGCATCCTCCTTTTTAATTTGTTGTATTATTCGTTTTATATCGTGTTATACAACATAATTATACACGCATTAATGTTTTTATGCATTAAATTAAATAATTTTTTTTAAAAACTAAAAAAGAGGGTTTAAGCCCTCTTATTAAATTTGTTTTTTATACTTTTTATAGTCTTTAATTAAGAATGGTAAATGAGCAAGTGTCATAGCTAAAATACCAATTATTAAAATTGAAATAATATATACAATCCATCCATTATTTAAGTTTAAGATTGGTAGATTTTTAATTGGTGGTTTTGTAGAGTAGAAAAACCAGACATAGAGACCTTCTGTTACTCCAATTACTTCGCCATTTTGAATTACTTCTTGGGCAGGAACACTAATTAAACCATTGATATAAATTGATACAATAAATAATCCTATTAAACATAAACATGTATTTAAGAATTTTTTAGTATCAATGACAATTACTTTAGACATTGGAATATATAATCCATATATCAATAATGAGGCATGGTATAAGAAATATTGCCACGCTAAAGGTCGATCAAACTCAATGGTAATTGTTGCCAACATCATAGCTAAAAGTGAACCTAAAAAGGCTGTAGGATACATAAATGCCAGTAATTTTTCTTTAAATGAACCATCCTTACACATTCTCGCAACAAACAAGAAAATAACTTGTATACTACATAAATGAAACGGCAGTCCTTCTTTTTCAAAATAAACCCCCACCATTGTTCCAACTTCATCATAGTATGGCACAATATATTCAGTTATTTTTACAAGTTCTGATGCAATCGCAATCCCTACCATAATTGTTAAAACGGTATTAAACGATACTTTATACTTTTTTAGTAAAATTAAAGCTATCACAATATAGGCAATACATATCCCTAAAAAGATAAAATGATTTGTTCCTAAAAATTTATTAGCTGCGGCTAAAAACATAAATTTTCTCCTAGAATTCAAAATCTACTGAAACACTTAAATCTTTAGCTTCTTTCATAAATGGTTTTACAGTATTTAAGTGATATGGGTGTTTTTGATATTCATTCATTTTTTCTACTGATTCAAAGGTAATTTCAAGTACTACATCATATGATCTTTCACTTTTTAAAAAATCTAATCCTACTTGAATTTCTTTAATCGCTTCAATTTTATCTGGCATACTCATAAACATTTTTTTAACATTTTGTTTTGCTTCTTCTGTTCTATTTTTTAATTTGTAACATACAATATGTTTTATCATATATTTTATCTCCTTTTTTAAATATATCATTATTATATCACATAATATGTAAAAAAAAGGGGAATTTACCCCTTTTTTAGTGTTTTTTTGAATTATCCCCAAATATCATCTGCTAAACTAGGATAATCGATAAATGGATTACGATTTCCTTGGATATCTTCAATCTTATCATTTCTTGATATTTCTAAAGAGCTTACTGGATCAAGTTCATTCCATGCGAGTAAAATTTCAACTGATTCAGAAACGGTATTAAAAGTGTAATTATCTGCTTCCGTATAAGCAACCATTAGATAGAAAATAATTCTTGCTGTATCACCTTTATATTCATCGATTGGTTCATAGTATCCATGAGATGTCCCAAATTTCTTATTACCACGTGATGAATTAACTGAAATGTTACATGGGCGAATATGATGTAAATCTGATCCTGCTCCTGTTTTCTTAAACCATCCTAAACTTTGAGGCCAAACATGTTCTCTATTCCAATCGTGATTTAAATCATAACTAACTTCGATTGATTCACCAGTATAGAAAAGAATCATTTTATTTGGATCATTTGGATCTTCATCAATATCTGGAAGTTCATACTTACAATCATCATAACTTGTATAATAAGTATGAGTTGATTGAAGCAACGTGCGTAGTTCTGCCTTTAAAGCACTACCAGTTAAACTAAAGTCAATATCATCATAGTAAGTACCAGTATATGTACCTTCTGGTTTACTTGGCGTTTCAAGAGGTTCATATAATGGATAAGAATCACCAAACATTACATGATAAAGAAGATATACTACGTCTTTAGTATTAACTGAGTTATCCGCATTATAGTCTTTATTTTGATCGATTGGATATCCAGTATCACCAAACATCACATTATATAATAAATGGACAACATCGTTTGAGTTAACATATCCATCATTATTAGTATCTCCATCAATCGATGCAGCAAGCGATACATAACTAAAAGATGTTAAACAGATAATTTGTATAAATATTAAGATAAGGGTTAGTAGTTTTCTTTTCATAATGTTTATCCTCTTTCATATATATATTATACAATATATCGACAATATTTTCAAGATGTAAAATAACTTATTCTTCCCAAATATAATCAGCTAAAACAGGATAATCAATAAATGGATTACGGTTCCCTTGAATATCTTCAACTTTATCATTTCTTAGTATTTCAAGTTCACTAACGGGATCTAACTTATTCCATTCCAATAATATTTCTTTTGATTCAGCAATACTATTAAAACTATAACGATCTGCTTCTGAATATGCAATCATTAAGTAAAAAATAATTCTTGCTACATCACCTTTATATTCATCAGTTGGTTCATAATAACCTGAGGCTTTACCAAATTTCATATTTCCTCTAGCACTATTCACCGCAATATTACATGAACGGATATGATGTAAATCTGAGCCTGCACCATCATTTTTAAACCATCCAATACTTTTTGCCCAAACATGTTCACGGTTCCAATCATTATTTAAATCAAAACTTTTTTCGATTGACTCACCTGTATAGAAGAGAATCATTTTATTTGGATCATTTGGATCCTCATCAATATTTGGTAAATTAAATTTACAGTCGCTATATGTTGAATGATATTTATGAGTTGTTTGAACTAACACTCTTAACGCTTGTTTTAATTCTTCTGCTTTTAATCCAAAATCTAGAGTATCATAATAAATACCAGTATATGCACTTTCAGGTCTAGTTACTGGCTTTTCTTCTTCTTTTTTATCTTCATCATCAACTGGATTATCAGTTGGTAAATTTGTATCTGGGGTATCTACCTCATCATTTGGGATATTAATACAACCTGTAATAAAGAATGAGAATAATATTATAGCAATAATTGTTAATATCTTTTTCATTTTAAACTCCTACATTTTATAATTATTAATCATTTTAATTATACTCTTAATAGCTTTATTTTTCAATATTTTTATACTTTCATATTACATAAAAAATGTTTTTTAGAATTTTTATATTTCTGCATTACATAAAATTACTGATTAATTCTTAATAAAACAGCCCATAAATATTCATAAACAATAAATTTTCTATGTTATCTTCAATACTTATTTTAATAGAGAGCTTTTAAATTGTAAATTGTAAAAAGAGCTCAAGTTTGAGCTCTTTTATAAATTCTCATATATTTATCTTTAAAACTATTTTATCGGCGTAGGAATACCATCTTCGTTATATTCCCATTCGTTACCTGTATAAAATTTAACATCCTTTCCAGCAAAGTTTTGATCCCATTTATCAGGTATTATTTCTGCCTCTATATATATTATACCACTAGTAAAGGCTTCAAATCCAACCTCTTTTACACTAGCAGGTATTACTACATATTCTAAATTTGGACATTCAGCAAAAGCCCTATCATTTATATACTCTAATCCTTCATTTAGTATAACCGTTTGTAGTTTTGGATTATTTAAAAAAGTTCCTTTGCCAATACTGATTAAATTTTTATTACATTCAAAATACTTTAGTTCTTCAAGTTCCATAAATGCATAGTCACAAATTCT
>JAFTPH010000006.1 GCA_017463365.1 Bacilli bacterium | reverse complement strand
CTTTTTAAACTATCTAAAACATTATCGTTCTCAAGATCAAAATAATTACTCTTATTTGTACGATTAATGTCTTATGATTTTTACAATTTTGTCAAGCTTATAATTTTAATTTTTTTTGTAAATTTCAAAAAACGTTGACAATTATTCATCATATTTTAATAAGAGACCAATAATTGTCCCCCTCATCATTTATATATATCAATTACACTTTTTAACCATTTAATTCGATTTTAACAGTATATGATACTGATGTTGTATATTCAGGTCTTTCCTTTACACGACCATTTTCTAATAATAAATCTTTCGCGTTAGAAACAACTAAAATTTTAGCATCTTCGTTTTTATTCTAATTCTACACATTAAAAATTGATACCAAATGTTTCCATTTTTAAATAAAATAGTTACTTTGTTTCTAAACTTGTTCTTATCATTTGTTCTTCTTCTCCACAAGTAACTAGGCCAAACAAAATTAAAATAAATAGAAAATTAGAACTTAATATCTTTTTTAACATATATACCCCTTTAAATTTTTTCACAAATTATAAAAACTCTAACCAAATTGGTTAGAGTCTGTTTTTTTATCTAAACGGATTATTAAATCCTTTTTGAGGAAAATTATCTTTTCTGTTTTGTTTATAGTCTCCTCTAGCTATAATATTTTGTTCATCTATCTCTGAACTATATCTCGCTTGTTTTATTTTTGATTTATCTTTATAAAAACTAATAATTGTTGTTTGCATATAAGGAACTACATAAAATGACGCTAAACCAAAAGTAAGAGGTATCAATAAAACCCATCCAATAAAACTTAATTCTAAAAAGAACAAATCTAATTTTTCTCCGTGCATCATTCTTCTTGATTCTTCTCTTATTTCAAAAACAGATAAATACGGATTATCCATTAAAATATAATTACACATACTATATTTATATGCATTTATAATACCAGGAATGATTAAAAGAGAACCTAATAATATTGAAAGACCATTTAGAAAATTTAATACAATTGCTTTTGGAAATACTTTTATTACTCTTGCGACAAAAGAATCATTGAGCTTTTTATTATCGTAAATAAACATATATATTCCAATTAATATTAAATTTAAAAGCAATACCACTAGAACATAAAGTAACATAATTAATAAATATAAAATTATTCCACCTAGTGTAGTAACAACCCCACTAATTATTAAATAAACCATCGCAATACCAATAGCAAAACCTATAATTACTGCCAAAATATAAGTTATTAAAAGACCCGTTATTGCCTCACCCCATTTTCCCCATAAGGCATCTTTGGCATCTTTTTTGAACTTCATATTATTTTTCTTTCCCTCTTTTTATTTTCCTAAACAGAATTTAGAGAATAGTTCATCTAATAAGCTACCATCTTTAACATTACCTAAAATATCACCTAAACTATTCCATGCACTTTGTAAATAAATATCAATAAAATCAATATATATACCTTCATCAATTGCGGTTAAGGCTTGATTTAAAGAAGCAATTGCTTCTTTTAATTTGTTGATTTGTCTTGCGTTACTAACATATGTTAAATCATCAATATTTAAATCATTATCTAAAACTTTTTCCATAATGGCTTTTTCTAATCTATTTATTGCCTCAGTATCTTTAGTAGATATATATATTGGTTCATTAAATAGCGAAACATCAGCTTTTTGTTCTAAATCTTGTTTATTTATAATAACTAAATGATTTTGATTTTTAATTGTGTTGTACAGATTTAAATCTTCTTCAGTTATAGGAACACTTCCATCAATTAAGAATAAAACAAATTCTGCTTTTTCAAGCCACGCTTTAGATCTATCTACTCCTATTTTTTCAACAACATCTAAAGTATCTCTAATTCCAGCAGTATCTATTAAATTTAGAGTTATATTTTCTAAATTTAGTCGCCCTTCGATAACATCTCTTGTTGTTCCAGGAATTGATGTAACAATTGCTTTATCTTCACGAAGTAAAGCATTTAAAAGACTGCTTTTTCCAACATTTGGTTGTCCAACAATTACGGTGTTAATCCCATTTTTGATTTTTTCAGCAGTATTTGATTTTCCAAGAATATCTTCTAATTCTTTAATAAGTTTTTTTATTTTTGGTAAAACCTTATTGTTTGTCATTTCTTCAACATCATCATATTCAGGGTAATCAATATTTACAGCTATAACCGCAATTATATCTAATAAGTCTTGTTGCTTGCCTTCTATTAGTTTAGCAATATCTCCTCTTAAACCTTTATTAGCAAGTTTTAAAGCATTTTTACTTTCGGCATCTATTACATCCATTACTGATTCAGCTTTTGTTAAATCAATTCGTCCATTTAAAAATGCTCTTTTAGTAAACTCTCCTGGTTCAGCAAGACAAGCCCCTTCTTCTAATAAAAGTTTTAAAACTTGATTAGTTACAAAACTTCCGCCATGACAATTAATTTCAACAACATCTTCAGCTGTATATGTTTTGGGTGCTTTAAATACACTTACCAATACTTCGTCTAATAATTCTTCTTTATTATATATATGCCCATAGTGAACAGTATGGCTTTTTACTTTTAAAAGGTTCTTTCCTTTAAATATTCTATTTACTATTTCAATTGCGTCTGGTCCACTTAAACGAACAATTGATATTGCGCCTTTCCCCATTGCAGTTGAAATACCTACAATTGTGTCTTCAAATAATCTTATTTCTTTCATTTTATTACCTTCTTCTTAAAACATATATATTATATCATTCTTTTTTTATTTTAACAAGTTAAAAAGTAGAAACTACGAATAGTTTCTACTTATTTATTACCATTTTCTTTATTTTAAGAATGGCGTTACATTTTTTCTGAAATAACAAACTAATTTTATGAATATTTTTTAAACAATTGTTTATTTATCAACCATAACAATTATGTTTTTTGATTATGTTGGAAAAACTTGAGTTTTATATTCTTTTAGTTTGATATCGTAAATTATCGTTTTGTTTATTTTTTTTCCACTAGCTGTTGTAACAACAACATCTATAATTAAGTTATATTCTTTTTCTGACTCAATTAATAGTTCGTCAGTTTTAATATCTTCATATATGATAGTTTCATAAAAATTATTTTTATTAAGTGTAGGTTTTAAAACATCGGTATAAATATATTCATTGTAAATTTTTTCAGTATCTTTCAATATAACTTTTTTTACTTCAACACTTTCATAGTCGCTTTTTGAATAAGTTGTTATATACATTCTGTAGAAGTCATGTGCTGTTTTAAATACGGGTATAATTAGAACTTCATCAACTTTAGCAAATTCGACATCTTTATCAATTAATAATTCGTCAACCGATTTATCCCCAACACTTTCAACTTCAAACTCAGTAAAGCTAACCCATGGACTAGTTATACATAAATAGATATAGAAAACAAGAATAAATACCCCAAAGACAACCAATATATAAGAAATAATTTTTTTCATGATTTTACCTCCAAAAAATAACTTTAGACTCAAACTCTTCTCTTGTATTGCTTTTAAGTGTTAAATAATATGGCATAACAACCGCAAAATGTCCCTCTCTTGTAAGACCATATTTTATTGTTATTTGGAAGCATATAAGTGGGACAATAATTATACATTCCAATATATTTAGGATTTGTCATCGGTTCTAATGTATCCTCATCAAAAAGTATAACAAATTATGCTTATTTTTTTCCAATATTAATTACCACAGGAACACCTTCTTCGTTGTATTCCCATTCGTTACCTGTATAAAATTTAACGCCCTTTCCAGCAAAGTTTTGATCCCATTTATCAGATATTATTTCTGCCTCTATATATATTATACCACTAGTAAAGGCTTCAAATCCAACCTCTTTTACACTAGCAGGTATTACTACATATTCTAAATTTGGACATTCAGCAAAAGCCCTATCATTTACATACTCTAATCCTTCATTTAGTATAACCGTTTGTAGTTTTGGATTATTTAAAAAAGTTCCTTTGCCAATACTGATTAAATTTTTATTACATTCAAAATACTTTAGTTCTTCAAGTTCCATAAATGCATAGTCACAAATTCT